>VXNG01000210.1 GCA_009840695.1 Acidimicrobiaceae bacterium | reverse complement strand
TTCGCCCTGCGAGACCAGCTCTGGTCCGGGCGCGACCGCCGCGTCAACTAGCGCCAGCCGCGCCCGGGCGACGGGCGACCGACTTCACAACCCGAGTGGGCCTCGTTACCGTATGGCGCACCTGATCAGGCGAGGCTCCCTTATGACGCGCCATCAGAAGCACGACTACACGAATCTGGTCCAGAGAGGCCGGATTCACCGCAGCGCCTATACGGACCCCGACGTGTTCGCCGTTGAGATGATCCGGGTCTTCGGGGGAACCTGGACATATCTCGGCCACGAGAGCGAACTGCCCGAGCCCTACGACTTCAAGCTCACGAACCTGGGACTCCGGCCCGTCATACTGACGCGAGACGGTGACGGAACGATCCACGGCCTGTTCAACCGGTGCAGCCACCGGGGAGTGACCGTGTGCGCCGAACCGTCGGGCAACGCCCGCCGCTTCGTCTGCAGCTACCACGGATGGACCTACCTGAGCGACGGCCGTCTGGCCGCTGTCCCGTTCGCCTCCAGCTGTGGACCGGAGTTCGACCAGACAGAGCTGGGCCTAGGTCGCGTCAGCCGGATCGACACCCACCGCGGCTTCATATTCGGCGTCCTCGCACCGGAGGCTCCCAGTCTTCATGACTACCTCGGCCCGGTGGCGGAG
This sequence comes from Acidimicrobiaceae bacterium, assembly GCA_009840695.1. The sequence continues at coordinate 9,187 of VXNG01000210.1, read as the reverse complement.
CGGATCGACGAATGGGTCGACCGGTCACCGGCCGGAGAACTGGTGGTCCGTCACCGCGTGCGCAAGATCGCGGCGGACGCGAACTGGAAGCTCTACGTCGACGGTGCAGCCGACGGGATACACCCCTTGTTCGTCCATCGGTCCTACCTGACGATGGGCGCCGAGCGAGATGGCGAAGGGCTCTTCCTGTCCGAGTTCGCCTCCGGACTCGAAGAATCCGGGATGTACTCGCAGACCCTGCCCCACGGACATCAGTTCCTCGATCAACGTCCGAGCCTGCTCCCATCGAAGTGGGCGGCCACTAGGGCGATGCCGGGAACCGAGGCGGCCGTAGAGCAGTTGACGGCCCGTCATGGCGAACGGGTCGACGAGATCCTGGAACAGACGACGGTGGCGGGCATGAACATCTTCGTGTTCCCGAACCTGTCGCTGGTCGACAACTCGATCGGGGTGGTCCAGCCTCGTGCCGTGGACCGCACCGAAGTCCATTGGCACATCACGTCGCTCGCCGATCTCGATCCGGTCGCCGTGTCGTTGCGGATGCGGATCGGTGAGGATTTCCCGAACTTCGGCGACACAGACGATGTGGAGCAGTGGGAGCGAGCACAGCGCGGCCTCCGCGACGTGCCAGAAGTACAGTGGCTCCGCACAACACGAGGCTTGGGCCTGGATCCGGAGGCCGACGACAGGGGGGTGTCCACCGTGCCGATCACGAGCGAGGCCCCCATGCGCTCTTACCACACAGAGTGGCAACGGCTGATGGGGCTTGAGCCGAACTGGCTGGACCAAGACTGACGTGGACGCCGCCTCCGCCGGAGACAGCCTGTATTCCGATCTGACCGGCGACGCGGCCTCGTCCACAGGACTCCCGCCGGGCGACGGCTCAGTATCGGCGCAAGTCGCTTCGCTTCTCCATTTCGAGGCCCGGCTACTCGACGAGAAGCGCTACCGGGAGTGGCTCGATCTGCTCACCGTGTCGTGCACCTACTGGATACCGATCAACCCGGACGGTGGTGACCCCCGAGCGGAGTGGAGCCTCACGCTGGACGATCGCCGGCGCATCGAGGACCGCGTCCGGTGGCTCGGCACCGGCGACGTGCACGGCCAGCGGCCCCCGAGCCGCACGCGACGGCTGCTGACGAACGTCGAGGGATGGGCGGTCTCGCCCGATCAGCGACGGGCCCGCTGCAATTTCGTGCTCTTCGAGCATCGGCTCGGCCTGACCCACCAGTTCGTCGGCGGATACGAGCACCGCCTGCGGCTCGGCCCCGATGGATGGCGCATCGACGCCAAGAGGGTGATGCTGATCGACTCGGACGCCGCCCAGGCCAACGTCACCTTCGTCTTCTGAGTAGACGGCGGCAAGCCAGTGCATAGCGGGAGATCGTTCGCGAGCCTCAGCCTCTATGTGATGAGACGGATCGCGGTAGCCGTCCCGATCCTGCTGGGCGTCTCCCTGCTCGTGTTCATCCTGTTGAAGATGGTCCCCGGCGGTCCGGTCGACGGACTCCTGGGGCCGCTCTCCACCCAGGAGCAGCGTCAGGAACTCGAGACTCGCCTGGGCTTCGACCAGCCCGCTCCGGTGCAGTACGCCAAGTGGCTCGCTTCGGTCGGGCAGGGCGACTTCGGCGACTCGATAACCAAGCAGACCGCGGCGGGGCGGCTGGTGTGGGATGCGTTCCGCAACTCGCTGCTACTGGCCGCAGTCGCGGGCGCGGCCGCAGTCGCCGGCGGGGTTGCTCTCGGGACGGCTTGGGCCCACTCGCGGCGAGCCGCCTCCCGAGGGTCCGCCGCGGCGGCGTCCGTGCTGGCGGTGTCGATCCCCCAGTACTCCTTCGGGGTGGTGCTGGTCGCCGTGCTCGCCGTGAGGCTCGGCGTCCTGCCCTCAGGCGGCATGAGTTCCGCCACCGGCGCCGGAGGCTTCACCGACAGCCTGCGCCACCTAGTGCTGCCAGCGTTGACCGCGGCAGTGGTGCCTCTGGGGATCATCGCTCGCACCCAGCGGGCCGCGCTGCTCGACGTCGGGATCGCCGGGCTGATGGAATCGCTCCGGGCCCGCGGGCTCGGCCGGGCCCGTGTCCTGGCTCATGCCCTGCACAACACGCTGCCGTCGCTGCTCACGGTGGCCGGGCTCCAGTTCGGGTACCTGTTGAGCGGCGTCGTGTTCGTTGAGATCATCTTCTCCTGGCCCGGCCTCGGGCTCAGAGTGTTCGAGGCGATCTCGCAGCGCGATCTGCCGGTGATCCAAGCCGGTGTGATGATCTCGGCTCTGGCGTTCGTGGTGATGAATCTCGTGGTGGATGTTCTCCATGCCGTCATCGATCCCCGGACCGCCCAATGACCGTCGCCGAGAGTCTTGAGTCGGGCATCGGCTCGCGGACCCGCCCGAAGTTGTCCCGGGCCGCTCAAGGGGCGGCTCTGGTGATCGTCGGCGTGGGAGCGGTCGCGCTGCTGGCACCTGTGCTTCCCCTCGACGACCCCATCCGGGGAGAGCTGTCGGAGCGACTCAGCGGACCCGGCTACCGGCACCCGCTGGGCACGGACGGCCAGGGACGGGACGTGCTCAGCCGGCTCGTGTGGGGCGCCCGCCCATCGATGCTGGCCGCGCTGCTCCCCGTGCTGATCGGCGGGAGCATCGGTGCGTCTCTGGGTCTCATCGCCGGGCTTATCGGCAGGACTACCGGGGCGGTCATCATGCGATTCCTGGACATCTTCTACGCCTTCCCCGCCGTGCTGCTGGCCATCGCCATCTCCACCACCAGGGGCGCCGGACTGACGACCATGGTGATTTCCATCGCGGTGATCGTCGTCGCACCCGTAGCCCGCATCGCTGAGACCGAGGTTCGGGCTATCCGGAACCTGGACTTCATGGAAGCGGCCCGAGCCAGCGGCGCGCCCACCTGGATGATCGCCGTACGCCAGGTCGTGCCGTGCGTCGCACCTGCCCTGATTGTGTACTGCACCGCTCTCGTCGGACTGTCGCTGGTGTACGCGGCCGGGCTCGGGTTCATCGGTCTCGGGCTCGCTCCTCCCGATCCGGAGTGGGGCACGATGGTGAATGAGCTGCGCAGCTTCACCTTCAGCCACCCCTGGCTCGCAGTGATCCCCGCGGTGGTGATCCTGTCGGTGTCGGTGGCGTTCAACGTGCTGGGTGACGGCTTGCGCGACCGGCTGGCCGTGGGCAGATCCGATGGGTGAGACCGCCGGGCCAGCCATCCTGCGGGCCGAGGACGTGGGCGTAGCTGTGCCTGCGGGGCGCGGCTGGCTCGAAGTGGTCCGGAGCGTCAATCTCGAACTCCATTCCGGTGAGACCCACGTGCTGGTGGGTGAAAGCGGCAGCGGCAAGTCCATGACGGCCAGAGCGATGCTGGGACTGGCGCCGCCCGGTGCCCGCCTGCGAGGCGCCGTCCGGTTCGACGGTGCGCCGCTGCTGGACATGGAACCGGCTGCCTTGAGCCGGATCAGAGGTCGCGACATCGGTTGGATACCCCAGGATCCGTCGGCTGCTCTCGACCCGCTTCGCCGCGTCGGTCCCCAGATCGCCGAGGTGATCAGGGTTCATGAACGGCCGGTGTCGAGGAAGGCGGCGCGGGCCAGAGCCCGTGAGCTACTCCGGATGGTGGGGTTCAATCATCCGAGCGTCACCGCCCGCTCACACCCCCACACGCTGTCCGGCGGAATGCGTCAGCGAGCCGCGATCGCGGTGGCCATCGCGTGCCGGCCGAGGATCCTGATCGCGGACGAGCCGACCACCGCGCTGGACGTGACCCTCCAGGCCCAGATACTGGACCTGCTGGCGGAACTCCGCCGAGAGATCGGTATGGCGGTGCTGCTCGTCACGCACGACATCGGCGTGGCGCGAGAAGCAGGCGACCGGGTGAGCGTGATGTACGCGGGGGAGCTTGTCGAGAGCGGCCCTGCCGGCCAGGTTCTTGATGATCCCGGCCATCCCTACCTGCGAGCCCTGCTCGCGGCGCAACCCGGCCTCGACACTCCCAGGGGCGAACTGAGAGCGCTGTCCGGTCAGCCGCCCGAGTTCGATGCCCTGCCCGCCGGTTGCTCCTTCGGTCCCCGCTGCGAGCATGTCCACGACCGGTGCCAGCTGGCTCCCGTGCTGGCTCCCACCGGTCCCAGCCGTGCGGTGGCCTGCCACCTGCTGACGCCGGTGCCGTCCTCAAGCACCGTGCATGGACACCGGGAGCAGTGATGACGCTGCTAGCAGCCAAAGGGCTCTCGAAGTGGTTCACAGAGGAACAGCCGGCGGTGGCCGGCGTCGACCTCACGGTCCGAGCCGGCCAGACCGTCGGCGTGGTCGGAGAGTCCGGCTCCGGCAAGACGACGACGGCCCGCATGATCCTCGGTCTGCTGCGCCCCGACGGCGGCACGATCAGCTTCGACGGCACGGACCTGATCGGGGCCAGCGGGTCGGAGAAGCGGGCCATCCGAGCCCGGTTGCAGCTCGTTCCCCAGCAGCCCCGGTCGTCGCTCAACCCGCGGTTGACCGCCGGTGCCTCGATCGAGTTCAACCTGAGAGCCCACGGTTGGGCGAAGACGGACCGACGACGGCGCGTGGCCGAGGCGTTGGACGCCGTCGGGCTGCCGTCCGGGTTCCGCAGCCGGTATCCGAGCGAACTCTCCGGCGGGCAGATCCAGCGGGTGGCCATCGCCAGGGCACTGGCCACCGAGCCCCGTCTGGTCATCTGCGACGAGGCGGTATCCGCCCTCGACAAGAGCGTGCAGGCCCAGGTCCTGAATCTCCTCGTCCGCCTCCAAGCGGACCTAGGTGTGTCGTTCCTGTTCATCAGCCATGACCTCGCTGCGGTCGAACACATCGCCGATGAGATCGTCGTGATGTACCGGGGCCACGTTGTCGAGCACGGGGCCACGAGATCGATAGTCCGGTCCCCGGCCCATCCCTACACGCAGCTTCTCATCGACTCCATTCCCGGAACGCGGCGCTCGAAGCGGCCTCCAAGCCCCGAGTCGGTCACGGGGGAGGCGACGGCATAGGATCGACGCCGCGATTGCTCGCACCCGGTCTGACGACACTGCGTTGTTCGACTGCGACTAAGACAACTTAGGGGGGACTAGTCATGGGACGATGGAGGGCGCTTCTGGCCTTATTGGCCATCTTTGCTCTGATCTCGACAGGATGCGGGGGTGACGATTCCGACGACGCGGTAGAGCCTTCGACCGCCGCGCCCGCTGTGGAGGACACGGCAGAGGCCGACGACGCGGCCACTGAGGCACCCGCCGAAGAGGCAGTTGAGGAGCCGGACGTACAAGAGGACGAGCCGGTCGCAGAACCAGCACCCGAACCGACACCCGAGCCTGCACCGGGCGGCGACCTCGTGGTGGCCATGACATCGACGGATCTGCCCGGCGTGGACACCGTCTGGGCGTTCACGCAGGGCGGCGAGGGCCTGCGGTGGGTCGGTCTTCAGCTCTATGACGGCCTGACTCAATTCGACCTCTCGCAAGGGACGGAACCAGCAGCAGTGGCCGGGGGACTCGCAGAGTCATGGTCCAGCGACGACGTGGTGAACTGGACGTTCAACCTGCGAGAGGGGGTCACGTTCCATGACGGGACGACCTGGAACGCGGAGGCCGCCGTCTTCAACCTCGACCGGTTCACGAATCCCGAGAGCGAGTACTTCACGCCTGATCTGGCCGGTCTCGCGGGGCTGTTCACCCAGTCGATCGCATCCTACGAAGCGGTCGACGAGTACACGCTGAGTATCACCACCAACCGCCCCTGGTCTCATTTGCCCGAGGACCTGGCCCTGCTGCCGATGGCCAGCCCGACCGCGGTGCAGCAACTCGGCAACGACGGCTTCGCGGCCTCTCCGGTCGGTTCCGGGCCGTTCATGTTCGAGTCCCTGGAGCCGGGAGCGCGGCTCGTGATGGCCGCCAACCCCGACTATTGGCGGGGGGCGCCGCAGGTGGCCCGGCTGATCGTGCGACCCATTCCCGATGCGACCGCACGGGTGGCCGCCTTACGGGCCGGCGAGGTCAACTGGATCGAGTACGCGTCGCCTGACGATGTGCCCGGTCTGCGCGACGACGGGTTCCAGATCATCACCAACGCCTACTCCCAGGTGTGGCGAGGGGTGTTCGACACCACCAAGCCGCCATGGGACAGCCCCCTGGTCCGTGAGGCCGCGAACCTCGCCATCGACCGGGCCTCCATAGCGGAGTTCCTGCTCAGCAACACGGCGGAGCCCGCCTTCCAGATGGCGCCCCGCTCGGACCCCGGGTACGACCCGGACTTCGCGGGCTACCAGCAAGACCTCGAGCGGGCCCGGGAGCTTCTCGCCGAGGCCGGCCACCCGGATGGGTTCTCGACCACGGCATCGGTGCCCACCGCGGGCTCGGGGAACATGCTCCCGGTGCCGATCGCCGAGCGGGTCAAGTCCGACCTGGCCCAGATCGGTATCGACCTAGAGATCCTGACCGGCGAGTGGGGAGCCATGTTCGGTGAGTACAACAGCGGTCAGATGCCGCTCGGAGCCGACATGACCATGTGGGCCTCGACCTTCGTGCTGCCCGGTCTGTGGGGGATCTGGTTCCACAGCCAGTCGCCCGCGAATGTCGGCCGCTTCGCCGACCCGGACCTCGACGGCCTGCTCGGGCAGGTGGATGCAGCCACCGATCCCGCTGAGCGGGTCGAGCTGTTCCGGCAGATCAATCACCAAACGTCGGTAGGCCACCCGTGGCTGCCGGTTGTCAACGATCTCCACCCGAGAGCGCTGGCCAGCAACGTGCAGGGCTTCATCAACCCGCAGTCCTGGTTCATCGACCTGACGACGGTCACCGTGTCCTGACCGCGGGGCCGGCCCTCGTCAGGCTTCGTCGACCAGGGGGACTACCGACTCGGCGAACACGTCGAACTGCTCCAGGTACTCGTCGAGGGTGCGGGCCCGGAACTTGAGATGGAAGGTGTTGGCCCCCGCGGCGCGGCCGGCCCGGATGCTGGCCGCGACAGGCTCAACGCCGCTGGCCATGACCGGGGGCAGGCCCTCTGGGGCGGCGTCGGCCAGCAGGTAGCACCACGGCGGCATGAAGCCCACGTCGAAGCGGGCGTCCTCGCGGCCGGCTGCGGCCGCGGCGGTGTGCATGGTGTCGATGATCTCGCCGTACTGCGACACGGGGTTGCCCATCGGGACGTAGCCGTCGCCCAGACGGCCGGCACGCCGCCAAGCGGCCCGGCCGCTGCCGCCCACCCAGATGGGCAGCTCCCGCACCGGCACGGGGCCGACCCCCATGTCGGCGTAGCTGAAGGCCTCTCCCGAGTGGCTCACGTAAGTGCCCGCGAAGGCTCCCCTCACCGCCTCCAGGATCTCGTCGAGCAGCCGGCCCCTGGCCTCGAAGTCCACGCCCAGCGCCTCGAACTCGGCCTCCACATGTCCGGCCCCGACTCCGAGGACGGCCCGGCCGCCCGAGAGGTGGTCGAGCGTGGCGAAGGACTTGGCGGTCTGCAGAGGGTGGCGGTAGGCGGCGATCCACACCACCGAGGCCAGGTTCACGGTCTCGGTGCGGGCCGCCAGGTACGACAGGGTGGCCACCGTGTCGTACCAGGTGGTGCTCATGTGGGCCGCGTAGTCGTTGTCGGGTATGGCGACGTGGTCGGTCACACCCACGAAGTGGTGGCCGGTGCGCTCGGCCTTGCGGGCGATGTTCACCAGATCGTCAACGGTGGCGGTGTGCTCCCAGGGGTCGGCCAGAGTGGCGGTGAGCGTGTGGATGGGCAGGGCGACGCCGTAGGTCCAGCCACCCGGGGGTGTAATCGAGGCCATCGCCGCGCGATGCTACGGCGCGCCGGCCCACCATCCGCAGGCCGACTTGGGTCAGCCGGGGCAGCCACCGAACCCCGGGTCCGGACCCGAGCGCCGCGGCGGGGCGAAGAAGTCGTTCTCGTTGTCGGCGAGCTGCCTGCGCTTGCGCATGATCGCCCTGCGCTCGGCCTCGAGGTACAGGTACCGCTGCACGTCGCTCGGCGTGTCGTCATTCATGAACATGTCGACGGCGACCGGATCGCGGCACAGCTCCTCGCGAATGTCCTCCTTGGTGACGGCCCTGCCGACGCTGCGGCCGTCTCGCTCGCGCCTCATGCGCCAGCGATACCACCTGTTCCTCGCCAACGGAACGATCAGCCCCAAGTTGAACATCGCCAATCCGAAGACCGCGAACTCCGCGGTCATCACGAACGGCGCCATGTTGCTCCTCCTGCATGAGCGGATATCCGGCGCCCGGACGACTGGGTCGCGATACTGGTCTAATTTCAATATATCCAGTGTGCTCTTCGTTGCTACCCGTGGCGAGCGTAGTAGCGCCCGACGATCCCGCTCGACCGACCTCCGGCACGCGGCCGCCCGTATGATCGGCCGGGCATGCCTGCCGTCATCACCGGGACCGGCGTGGCGATCCCGCCCAATATCGTCACCAACGACGACCTGACCCGGATCATGGACACCACCGACGAGTGGATCGTCTCGCGGACCGGCGTCCGGTCACGACGGTTCACCGATCCCGGCACCGGCACTTCGGACCTGGCCGCCGAGGCCGGCCGGGCTGCGCTTGCCGACGCCAGCGTGGATCCCTCGGCCGTTGACGCCGTGGTGTGCGCCACCATGACCCCCGACCGCCAGAATCCGGGCATCGCGGGTGCTGTCCAGCACAAGGCCGGCCTCGACCGGGCCGCGGTGTTCGATCTCCGCCAGCAGTGCGCCGGATTCCTGTTCGGGCTGGACCTGGCCGACATGCTCATCGCCACCGGCCGGGCCGGCACCGTCGTGGTGGCTGGGGCCGAGGTCCATGCCGGCTACCTTCCGTGGGGCGACGCCTGGGACATCGTGCTGGGCCGGACGGATCGGACCCCGACCGCCGACGAGCGGGCGCTGGCCACCCGCCACCGGGCCTGGAGCGTGCTCTTCGGCGACGGCGCGGCCGCCATGGTGCTGCAGGAGCAGCCCGGCGGGCCTGCTCCGGAGGCCGTGAGCGAAGCGGGGATCCTCGGCTCCGTGCTGAGGACCGACGGCGCCAATGCCGACCTGATCGAGGTGCCCGGCCTGGGGTCGGAGCAGCGGCCCTACGCCGACGCGGCCCAGATCGCCGACGGCCTGCACCACCCGACCATGAACGGCGGCGGGCTGTACCGCCTGGCGGTGGAGACCATGCCGGCCGCGGT
>VXNG01000057.1 GCA_009840695.1 Acidimicrobiaceae bacterium | reverse complement strand
GCGGTTGCGGAGCTCGGCCAGATGCTCCATGAGCGTCATGTGGCCGCCGTCGCCGTCGTCGGGGCGCTCTGGCATCGTGTCGTCGACTGCGTCGGTCATCGCGGCGGCTGGGAGTCCTAGTCAGGCGTGCCGTCGGTCTTGGTCTCGGCTTCCGGCTCTGGCGCCGGCTCGACGGCATCCGACCCCGCGGCATCAGGGTCGGAAGCCGGCTCGACAGCATCCGCAGTACCGTCTGTGTCTTCGCGATCGGCCGCGGGCGGGGGACTCACCTTCGCCTCGGCGGTGCCCCATGAGACCGGGCCCGCCGCGGCAGTTCCCGGTGCGTCACCGCTCTTATCCGATGCCGCGGCGTCCTTGGCCTTGTCTCTCGCCTGGTTCTTGGGGTCGGGCGGCGGTTCGATCGCCTTGCGGGGATCGGCGGCCTTCAGCGTGTCCGTCATCTCCTTGAGGGGCTTCTGGGTGGTCTCACGCAGGCTCTTGTCGGCCGCCTTCAGATCGGCGGTCGCGTCCGTCAGGGGCTTGGCCGCCTCGCGCAGCTCCGCCTGGAAGCCCTGGCCGATGCGGCGGATCTCTCCCACGACCTTGCCGACCTGCCGGACGGCCGGGGGCAGCTTGGTCGGACCCAGCACGATGAGGGCGACCAGCAGAATGACCAGGATCTCTCCCCCGCCGAGGTTTCCCACCCCGTCAGCCTAGAGGGCGAGCTTGCGAGGCCGTGGCCCGAGCGGCCCGTGAGCGCAGCGAACAACAGCGGAATCGCTAGCGAGGGCGAGCTTGCGGCGGCTGCGCACTGGGCGGCTCGGTCCGGTTGGCGCGCAACCCGTCGGCCGCGGCCCTGGTTGCCTCGGCGTGGTCGCCCAGCCGGGCCGCGGAACGCGACAGCTCGTCGGAGGCCACGGCCGCCGCCGACGTCTTCCTCAATGCTCCGGTCAGACCGGCCGCGGCGCGAGCCACGGCCCGCAGACCGCATATGAGCACCCCGAGGGCGATGACGGTGGCCGCGGCCGGCACCAGCATCCACATGACCGGAACGATACCCGCGAGCCGTGAACGGCTCCCTACGGGCTACAGGGGATTCAGGCCGTCGTCGTCCGTGAAGCGGGCCAGGGTCTCCACCATCCGGTCGACGTGGTCGCTGTACACGCCGTCGATGCCCGCGTCGACCAACTCGGCGATCTGGCGGGCCTGCTGGGCGTCCCAGCCCAGGGCGAACAGGCCGAAACGGTGATACAGCGTGGTGAGGCCGCCGTTCCAGTCCTCGCGGTGGAAGTTCACCGCGTCGATACCGGTCTCAGCGAGGTCTGCAGCATGACGCTCGGGTCCCCGCGGCAGGCGGTCCAGGCGTGTGGAGTGCACCAGCCGCACCTCGGGCGCGGCGGACCGCCAGGCCTGGAGCACACCGGCGTCGTGATGGCAGACCCACAGCTGCTCGGCCGCCCCGTGGTCCCGGGCCACTGCGATCAGTCCCACGAAGGCGGACTCGTCCTTCACGTCGACGCTCAGGGGGAGATCGGCGCCGCAGTGCTCGTAGTACTCGCCGAGAGTCGGGATGTGGCCGGGCAGCCGGGACCGGGTCAGGCTCGAGATGGGCCGACCGAAGATCCGGCGGGTCGAGAACGTGGGCAGCCCTCCGACGGCCTCGTCATGGTTCAACACGATCTCGCCGTCGGCGGTGACCCACGCGTCGGTCTCGATGCCGGTGGCTCCCATCTCGTGGGCCAGCGCGAACGCTTCAAGCGTGTTCTCCCGAGCATGGGCGGAGGCGCCGCGGTGGGCGAAGGCGATCGGCGGCGACAGCAGAGCCGGTATGCGGGTGGCCATCAGACCAGTGTCTACCCCGGCGGGCCCGGGGACCGCCCGGCATCGGGGGCGGTCCTGGTGTCAGGCGGGGTCGAGACCTCTGGGGTCCCGGCCGATAAGCGTCATGTCCGCGTTCCGGGCGGCGCGGCGGCCGGCCTCTGCGGCTTCGCCCATGAAGCGGTCCAGATCCCAACCGACAGGCTCGCCGTCGATCACCGTCGCCTCGCCGTCGACGAAGACCGCTCGCAGGTTCGTGCGGTCGTAGTGGCGCACCAGCTCCCATTCGAGATCCCAGCTGGGAAGCACCTCGGGCTCCTCACAACCCACGACGAGGAAGTCGGCCCGCAGACCCTCGGCGATGGAACCGGTCACCTCCCCGAGGCAGGCGGCAGCTGCGCCGTTGCGGGTGGCGGCGTGCAGCCACAGCCGCCCGTCGCCGCTGCTCCAGTCGATGGTCCGCATGCCGAACGTCAACCTCTGCGCGGTCTCGGCCGCATCCATTAGGCGGAAACCGTCGTTGCGGGTGGCGTCCGTGCCGAGCCCGAACGGGATGCCGCGGTTGGCGTACTCCAGTGCCGGTGCAACGGCATTGCCCTTCCATGCGCTGGCGACCGGGTTGTAGCTCACGCCGGTTCCGGAGTCCTGGAGCAGGCCGACCTCGGTCGATGACACCAGAGTGGCGTGCGCTAGCAGGGCCTGCGGTCCGAGTGCCCCTATGTCGTGGAGCAGCTCGATGGGACGGCGGCCATAGGTGTCGAGGCACCATTCCACCTCCGGCGTGTGCTCGTTCGAATGGATCTGGAAGACGACGGACATCTCGGCCGAGAGCCGTGACAGTGCCGCTATGAGCTCGAGGGATGCCGATTGGTGCGAGGCGCACGTGACGGCGCGGATGAGCCGGCTGTTCTGGCTGGGGCGTGAAAGGTAGTCACCGGCTTGGCGCACGCACTCACGGACCGCCTCGGGATCGGCGGGCTCGGCTGAAGGCGGGCCGCCGGCGAGGTCCGAGAAGTCGTGGGCCATCACGCACCGGATCCCTGACTCGCCGATGGCCTGCTCGATCGGCTCGACCTTGAGGGGGTCGCGCTCGCCGGCGGTGACGATGGTCGTGAACCCGCCCCGCAGCGACTCGAGGGCGGTCCACTTGGCCGCGAGGTAGGCGTCGTGGGGGTCCATGGCGCCGTACAGCGGTAGCCACATCCGCTTCCAGATCTGAGCCGGCTGGGCGCCGATCAGCACCTTGGCGAACACCTGGGTCAGATGCTGGTGGGTGTCCACGAATCCCGGCATCATGAGCTGGCCGGTCAGATCCATCTCGTCGAGCCCAGGATGCTGCTCCCGAACCCGCTCGGTCGGTCCTACCGTCGAGAATGTCCCGCCGACGATGCTTGCGGACCACCGGTGGCGCGGTCCGTCCGGGCTGAGCAGCACGTCGGGCGTCGCGATCCAGTCCTGGCCGGCTGTGAGGCTGTCGAAAGAGCCGGTGCCGTTCACTTCTTACGTCCTTTCCGAAGTTGTACGCCGGATCATGCTATGGATGCCGCTATGACCTGCCCGCCGATCAGCAGTCCGGCCCCCAGCACTGCGGCCGAGACCACCCGAGAGAGCATGGCCTGCGGAGCGCGATGCGCAATGGACGCTCCCAGGAGAATGCCCGCAGCCTGAGACACGCCGAGAAGGAGCCCCGCCTGGAGGTCAATCTCACCGAACAGCGCAAAGCTGAGCGAAGCGAACACCGCGATGGGAACCTGCGATGCCTGGCTGGCACCCACGGCCGAGAGCGGCCGCATTCCCAGCGCGGTGAGGACCGGAACCAGGACGACCGGCCCGCCGGTACCGGTCAGTGCCGAGGCGAACCCGACCGCCAGACCGAGTCCGACGATCAGCTCGGTTCGCCAGCGGAACTCCGAGCGGAACTGCTGGCCGCGGTCCGGTCGGGAGAAGACTCTGCGGCCCGCAAGCAGGAGCATGGCGGCCAGAGCTACCTCCAGCAGCCCTGTGGGAAGGACCGAGTTGGCCAGTGCGCCGAGTACCGCGCCGGGGATGAGCCCCGCCGACGCCCACCGGACGAAGCGCCAGTCGATGCTCCCCTTCTGGGCATAGGTCGCCGTTCCGACGACTCCCGTGAACAGGAAGCTGAAACTGGCGGCCGCCTGGGCGACCTGCAACTCGTAGCCCAGCAGGTAGGCAAGGGCCGGAGCCAGTATCACACCGCCGACCCCGACAGCCCCGATGAACGAGCCGGACAGCAGGCCGAGGATGAGAAGGTAGATCGCGGTCAACCCGTGTCCTTCTGATCGGGGCGGCGCCGCGGACGATGCCGCGGGCGCCGCCCCGATCGTCTCAGGAGATGGATGGCAGGTGTCTAGCCCGCAAGATCACTGGATCCGGGTGCCACCGCGTTGAGCGGCCCGGGGTCCAGCACGGAGAGGAAGAGCTCCTCGGTGGACTCCCCCTCAAGCCCCTGTACCTCGATCAGCCACTTGCCTTCCTCCACCAGAATGTCGAGCAGGTCCCGGTTGAGCTGCAGGTCGAACATGTACTTGGGGAAGGTGACATCGGCATAGGCCGGATTCACGCGTTCGGAGTAGGCGATGATGTCCGCCTTGGCCGTCTCTGCATCGGCGAGGAATGGCTCCGCCTCCTTCAGGGACCGCATGAACGCCTCCAGGACCTCCGTGTTCTGCGCCATGTCCGCTGAAGCGACCAGAATCCAGTGGATGGAGTAGCCCTCGACCGGTATCTCCAGGTGCCGGTCGCCCAGAACCTCGGCGATGGGAATGTAGAAGGAGTCGAACGGCATGCCCGCGTCGACATCGCCCTGGTCGAGAGCGCCCGCGATCCCCGATGGCGGCAGGTTGACGATCTCGACATCGGACGAGTCGTACCCGGCGTTGTTGAGAGCGGTCTCGAGCGCGTACTGGACGTTGGTTCCAACGGTGGTGCCGACCAACTTGCCCGGCAGATCTCCCAGACTCTCGATTCCCGCATCGGTTCTCGTCTGCAGCTTGTAGTCGCTGAATCGGCTGACCTCGGCGATCACGCTGAACTGCTCGCCCTGGAGGGCGGCGGTCACCGCCGGGAACTCGGCCATGAAAGCCAGATCGACCTGACCTCCGAGCAGCGCGGTCATGGCATCCCGTCCCGTCGCGAACTCGGCGACGTCCACGGCCAGTCCATTGGCCTCGAAGAGCCCGTGGACCAGCGCCAGCGTCGCTTGGGCCGTCTGCATGTACGCGCCGCCGCCGAGGGTGACGGTGGTCATCTCGGCGGGCTCGTCCGCCGACTCCCTGTCGCCGCTACAGGCAGCCGCGATCAGGCTCATCGTTGCGACGAGGGCGAGCACCAACCCCAGCCGCCGGACCCTGTTGTTTCTTTGCCTCATGACTTTCCTTTCTTTGGTAGGTCAGTGTTTGAGGAGCTTGATCACCTGCCTGCGGAGCTCGACATGGTCGTCTCCATAGTCCTCGGCCGATCGCGGCCGGTCGGTCGACACTTCGATGACGGTCTCGATCTTCCCCGGGCTGCTCGTCATCACGAAGACCCGGTCGGCCAGCACGAGAGCCTCGTCCACGTCGTGGGTCACGAACACGACCGTGAGCTTGTCCGCCTCCCAGAGGTCGAGCAGGAACTGCTGCATGGTCATGCGGGTCTGGGCGTCGAGCGCGCCGAACGGTTCGTCCATCAACAGCACGGTCGGATTCACGGCGAGGGTGCGGGCGATCGCGACGCGCTGCTGCATGCCGCCGGAGAGCTCCGAGGGGTAGAGGGCCTCCCGCCCGGCCAGACCGACGTTGCTGAGCGCCTCCGCGGCCCGGGCCTTCCGCTCGGCCCGGGGGATGCCCTGGGACTTGAGGGCGAACTCGATGTTGCCGCTGGCGGTGAACCACGGCATCAGGGCGTAGCTCTGGAACACCACGCCCCGGTCCGGCCCCGGGCTGAGGGTCGGCTTCCCGTCGAGGAGCACCTGACCGGCCGTCGGGGCCACGAATCCCCCTATCACCTTCAGCAGGGTCGACTTGCCGCAGCCGGTCGGCCCGACGAGGGCGTTGAACGAGCCGGCCTCGAAGACGGCGTCGGTGGACGTGAGCGCCTGGTTCCGGCCGCGGCGACCCTCGTAGACGACCTCGAGTCCCTCGATGGCGATGCGCCCGCGGGTCCCGGACGCAGGCGGCTGAGCCACTCGAACCTCCGGCCCGTCCATCACCGTTCGCCCCAGTGGATGATCCGTCTCGACGTGAACACGAACAGGGCGTCGAGGATGGCGCCGAGCACGCCCAACTGAACCAGCCCGAAGAAGATGCGGTCGGTCTGGAGGAACTCGGCGGAGATCTGTATGCGGTAGCCCATCCCGGCCCGTGCTCCGGCCAGTTCGGCCGCGATCAGCACGATGAACGCCACCGCGCTGCCGTACCGGAGGCCGTTGACGATGTCAGGCGCGGCCGCGGGCACGACGACCTCCCGGAAGGTGCGGGTCCGGGACGCGCCCAGCGACCGGGCCACCCGCAGATGGGTCTCCGACACGCTCGACGCGCCGGCGTGGACGTTGAGCCACACCGCCAGGAAGACCGAGTAGGCGATGACGAAGTACTTGGCCCGCTCCCCGATGCCGAACCAGACGGTGGCCACCGGCACGAGGGCGATGGCGGGGATGGGACGGAACAGCAGGATCATCGGCGACAGGATGAACTCGACCGGCTTGAGGCGTCCGGTGAGCAGCCCGGCCAGCACCCCGGCGATCCCTCCGAGCACGAACCCGACCACGCTTCTGGTCAGGCTGAAGCGGAAGTCCGTGAACAGCACGCCGGCCTCCAGCAGGCTCAGGCCCGCCTCGAACGTGTCGAGCGGCGACGGGAAGAGGCGCCGCGACACGGTGCCGCTGCGCACGATGAGCTCCCAGATCAGCAGCAGCAGCCCAATGGACGGCCCCCACTGAACGACGAACCTCGCGACTTTCCAGAGCCACCGTCGCAGGACGCTGGCCAGCCCCTGGCCATCGTCTCCGGCTTGGCCGGGCCCCGAGGACTCCTGGTCGGGCTCGGCTGGTGGGTCAACCCGCTGCCTCAAGACACCCCCGCGCGTCGATGGAGCTTCTGTTATAACATTATGGCACCTATGTTGGCAAGAGGAGCCGTCCAGTTGGCGTCACGCCACCAGGGCGGTGCGCCCCTGCACCGCCAGATACGCGAGCACCTCCTGCGTGAGATCGAGGCCGAGCGCCTGCGGCCCGGCGACCGCCTACCGACCGAGAAGGCCCTGGCCGAACAGTTCTCGGTCAGCCGCATTACCGCCCAGCGGGCGCTCAACGACATCGCCGCCATGGGCCTCGCCGAGCGTCAGTCGGGCCGGGGCAGCTTCGTCAAGGGACTGCGCATCGAACAGGACCTGAACGCCCTGACCGGCTTCGTGGAGGACATGAGGGCTCTGGGCCTGAGCGCCACCGCCAAGGTCGTGCTGGTGGAGGTCTCCACGGCGTCTGCCGGCGTGGCCGATCACCTCGGGGTCGCGCTGGGTGACCGGGTCTTCCACATCCAGCGGGTCCGGCTAGCGAACAACCAGCCCATCTCGCTCGATGTGAGCTACCTCCCCGAGGACATCGGAGCCGCGGTCGCCGACGAGAACCTGGAGGATCGCCCGTTCTACAGCATCCTCGAGGAGACGCTCGGGGTGCCCCTGGGCCACGGGCAGTACGTGCTCGAGGCGGTGGGGGCCGACAGCCTCGCCGCCACCCACCTCGACGTCGCTGCCGACTCGCCGATCCTTCGTATCGAGCGCACCGCGTTCGGGCTGCACGACAACCGCCCGCTCGTCTACGAGTTCCTGCATTACCGGGGAGACCGGGTCCGCTACCGCCTGAGCCTCCAGCGCTCCCGTCCCACCGACTGATCGCTACCGGGCGGCGGCGCCGGGACGGAGCTACACCCCGCCGAGATCGTTCGGGGGCCAGATCTTCATGAAGGCCCGGCCCACGACGTCGTCGACGTCTATCGGACCGAAGAAGCGGCTGTCGCGGCTGTCCTCGCGGCTGTCACCCAGCACGAGGACCTTGCCCTCGGGCACCACGCAGAGCAGCGGATCGGCCTCGTTCTCACATCCCGGGATGGGCGCCTTCGGGAACGTCGCCTCGCCCGCTTGGAGGTAGGGCTCCTCCAGCCGGGTGCCGTCGATGTACACCCCGCCGTCGCGGATCTCGAAGGTCTCGCCGCCTAGCGCGACGACCCGCTTGATCAGGTCGTCGATGCCGAAACTCTGGCCCGGATTGTCGAACACCACCACATCGCCGCGGTTCACGTCGTGCATGCGGTACCCGAGCTTGTACACCACCACGCGGTTGTCGACCATCAGGGTGGGCTCCATCGAGCCCGACGGGATCACGAACACCTCCACCAGAAAGGCTTTGAGCAGCAGCGCCAGACCCAGAGCGCAGACCAGCACGACCAACCACTCGACCACAACGGGCATGGCGCGCCGCTCCCGGGCCGGTGGCGGTCCCTCCGCGCCGTCAACGGGCGCGGCATCGTCGGCGGGCTTTGCCGGCGGCTGCGCCCCGACCGCCCAGCTGGCCGCCCTCCGCCGGGCGGACTCCACCGGTGACGGTTCGGCGGGCTCGCCCGGCCGGGCCGCGGCTGGCCCGGTCACCGGCGGTACCGCTCCAGCATCCGCGCCGCGGCGGTGGCCCGCAGATCCGAGTCGATGGCCCCGTGGCTGTCGATCAGCTCCGCCTGCGGTCCCAGCTGCACCAGCAGACGGGCCAACCACGACTGGCTGGCCACCGCGAACACCGCATCGACGCTGCCGTCGGGGTGCTCGGTTCGCTTACGCGCCGAGTAGTAGTCGGCGGCCCAGACGGCCTCCGGAGCCAGCCGGATGGTGACCGTGCGGTCCACGCTGTCGATCGAGAGCGTCGGCGACGGTCCAGACGGCAGATCGGCCTCAGTATCCGAGTCCAGCACGGTCAAGGTGCGGATCCGGTCGACGCGGAAGACCCGCTCGGCCCGGGCCCGGTGGCACCAGCCCGACAGGTACCACGCTCCGTCACGGCTGAACACCCGCGCCGGGTCGACGGTCCTGGACGTCATCGCGTCGCGCCCCTGGGAGTAGTACTCGATCTCGATCTGGCGCCGCCCGCCGATGGCCCGCCGCAGGTCGCGGAGGGTGTGGGACGGGGCGTTGCCAAGACTCACCTCGATGTAGTCGGCGCTGTCTGCTCCCTCCGAGCCGAGCGACAGCCTCAGCTTGGCCAGGGCCCGCACCAGCGGGGCGGCCTCGTCGTCGTCGCCCGACGGTCCCCGCCCGCTCCCCTGCGTCATGTCGAGCACGCTGCGGCCCGCGGCCAGCAGCCGGGTCGCCTCCTCCGGTGAGAGCTGCATGGGCTGCGAGAACCAGTCGGCGTACTGGATGTCGACGATCCCGTCGGAGATGCGCACCTCGATCAGCGCGTCCGGGGTGAACGGATGAACTCCCACGAAGAACAGGCGCTGCTCAAGGTCCTCCAGCAGCTGCTCCCGGGGGTAGTCGAAGCGGGCCGAGATGTCATCGAGGTGGGCGCCGTCCTGCTCGACCACCCAGGGCACGACCCCCAGCAGACGGGCCATGCGCTCAGCCACGGAAAGCTTGGTCCCGCTCGGCGCGGGCACCGACGTCACCTCACCACCCTAACTAGGAGCACCCGATGAACAGAGTTCAGGCCAAGGCCTCCAGCCAGGCCACAAGCTCGTCCCGCAGCCACTGAGGTTCCAGTACCTCGGCGTGCTCGAGGAACTCCACCACGAACGATCTCGCCGCCGCGGTATCGCGCACCTGAAGGGTGAGCACGACCGAGCCGTCGGGCTGGCGCTCCCCGTCGACGCCAGCCCGGTGGCAGGCCCAGCCGGCCTGGTCGGCGTCCACCAGCACCCGGACCTCGACGGAGTCGCCCGCGCCGAACTCCCACGGCTTCATGGTGCGGGGATCGGGCCCCTCCCCCACTGCGTGACCGGCCGGACCCACCTCGGTGACCTCGCCGCCGATGCGATCCACCCGGAACATGCGCTCCTCACTGTGGTCGACGTCCCATCCCACCAGGTACCAGTGGCCCCGGTGGAACGACAGCCGCCACGGTTCAACGCGGCGCTCGGTCCCGCGATAGGGGAACGAGACCGCCCGGCGTTCGATCGCGGCCGCCACCAGTTTCGCCAGCGAGTCATGGAAGGGCAGCTCGCCCACCTCCTCCACCGACCCGGCGGCGCCGGACGACGCCGCGCCGCCCAGCCGGGCCAGACCGGCGCCGGAGCCGCCCTCGAGTCGGACCAGGTTGGTGGCCAGGTGCAGCGCCGCGAGCTCGTCGGGGTCGAAGCGCA
>VXNG01000004.1 GCA_009840695.1 Acidimicrobiaceae bacterium | reverse complement strand
CGTGACGTGGAGACCCGCTACCTGTCGTCGTTCAAGCTGGTGCCGGGCCTGCACCCGTTCCTTGACCGGGTCGCGAGCCGGAGCCTGCCGGTGGCCGCAATCGGCAACCAGCCCCGCGAGTGGGGGCTTCGCCTGCGGCGCATGGCCGAGCTGGAGGACTCGGTGTCGTCGTGGCTGGTCAGCGGCGAGGTGGGGGCCGCGCTGCCCGAGCGGCCACTGTTCGAGGCGACCCGGCGAGTGATGTCGGTGGACCTCTACGACTGCCTGTACCTGTCGAGCGTCCCGGAGTACCTGGATGCCGCATCCGACATGGGTATGGCTACCGGCTACTTCGCGGCCAGCCCCGAGGACGTGCAGGAGACCGAGCACACCTTGATTCGGGGCTTCGACGACATCCTGAGGGGCCGCTCACCCGCCACCTGACCGGCATCGGTGTCAGTCGGCGGTGTCGGTGAAGCGGTCGCGTACGTGGCCGTACTGCTCGCCGCCGTCGA
This sequence comes from Acidimicrobiaceae bacterium, assembly GCA_009840695.1. The sequence continues at coordinate 9,647 of VXNG01000004.1, read as the reverse complement.
CGGTCAGGCACGCGCCGGTCACTGCATCTGCCTCGAGGAGATACCGCACGGCCCGGCCGGCTTCGGTGCCACCGCTCCACCGGCCCAGCAGAGTGCGCTGGCGCAGGCGCTCGACCTGTTCTGGCCCGAACCTGGCGGGCGCGATCGTCGGGCCGAGCGCCACCGCGTTGCAGCGCACCGTCGGCGCGAGTTCCGCCGCCAACTGACGGGTCAGGGCCAGCAGGGCTGCCTTGGCCACACTGTGGGCGGCCCGGCCGGGCCAGGGCTGCCAGGCCGACAGGTCGACGATGTTCACGATCGCTCCGCCGCCGCGGTCGAGCATCGACGGCGCGACGGCGTTGGAGAGATGGAACGGTCCGTGGACTACCACGTCGAAGGTCTGGTACCAGATGCCGGTGTCGACTGAGGGGAACTCGTCTCGTGCGAACCATGATGCGCTGTTGACCAGGGCGTCGATCGGCCCGAAACGGCCGGCGACGGCTTCGGCCAGGCTGGCTACCTCTGCGGGCGAGGCCAGGTCGGCCCCGAAAGCGTGGGCGTCGATACCGCAGCGCTTCAACTCCTCGACCGCCTCGGCCGCCTCGTCCCCGGATCGGTGGTAGGCGATGGCGACGTTGGCGCCTGCCTCGGCCAGCGCGAGCGCGATGGCTCGCCCGACCCGGTGGGCGCCGCCGGTCACCAGCGCGACCCGTCCTTCCAGTTCCATCGGATAAGCATGGCAGACCGCTCACCGACCGATGGGTCGCGGTCTCGTCCGCCCTGCCGCCGCCGCCCTATTGTCGGAGTCGTGGTCGAGTTGGCCTGCATGGTGATGCCGGAGGGACCCGTCGAGCAGGTCGTGGATGCCGCGGTGGCGGCCGAGGGGCTCGGGTGCAGCCGCGTCTGGATCCCCGACGAGGGGCTGGCGGCCCGGGAGTGCTGGGTGACGCTGGGCGCAGTGGCCGCGGCCACGAGCTCGGTGGAGGTCGGCACCGGCATCACCAACGCCTACACCCGTCATCCTGGGATGACCGCGGCGGCCGTCGCCACCCTGGACGAGGCGTCGAACGGGCGGGCTGCGCTCGGGATCGGCGCGGGAGGAGCCCTAACCCTCACTGCGCTGGCCATTGAGCGGCGGGAGCCGATCACCGCCATACGCGAGCTGGTGACCACCAGCCGGGCGCTGTGGTCCGGCCACGTTGTCGATCAAGACGGAGTGGCCGGCGGGTTCCGCCGGGCCCGTCTCGACTACGGCCGGCCCGACATTCCGGTCTGGCTGGCCGGTCGGGGGCCGCGGGTCATGCGGCTGGCGGGGGAGCTGGCCGACGGCTTCATCATGTCGTTCGTCCACAAGGAGCTGATCGGCGATCATGTGGCTGCCATCGGTGGGGCCGCCAGCGAGCATGGCCGCCCCCGTCCCCGGCTGTGCTACATGACCATCCTGGCCACGACCGAGCGGGCCCGGGAGGGGGCCCGGGCCGCCCTCACCTTCCGCCTCGTCGATTCCCCCGACCCGGTGAAGGCCCGGATCGGCTTGGACGCCCGGACCGAGGCGTCCATGCGCCAGGCCCTCGCCGAAGGCGGCCCAGCGGCTGCGGCCCGGTTCGTGCGCGACGACTGGGTTGACGCCTTCGTGATCTGCGGGACGGTGGGCGAGTGCCGTGCCGATCTGGCCGCGCTGGTGGCGGCCAACGACATCGATGAGTTCCAGGTGTCGGTCAACAATCTCGACACAGCGGCCGAGGATCTGACCCTGGCCGCCGAGATAGCCGGCAGCCCAGGTTGAGGCATGGCCTAGGCGAACGCCCAATACGACCGATGTGCCGGTCGCAGCGAGTAGAACAGGCGGATGGGCACTGATCTGACCGGCGGGTTGAGTGATGAACTGGAGTACGTGTTCGCGGCCCGGCCCGACAACCCGGAGATGCGCGAGTCGGTCAACGTGTGGCTGTGGGACCGGGGCGAGCGGGTGGGGATACCCAGGATCGGCATCGAGGCGGTGGCCAGCAGGTGGGACGCTCACGATGTGCAGGTCAACATCGCCACCGGTGATGGCCGGGTGTTCAGCCGCTACGGCGTCGGCGACGCCCACGACCCGCTGGACGCCCAGGGCCGGGCCACCACGCTGGGCGCCGGCCCGCTGTCGTTCGAGTGTGTCGAGCCGTTCCGCCACTGGCGGATGCGGTATGACGGCGTTGTCCATGAGTGGACCTGCGACGAGCAGATCGCCGGGGGACAGCCTCAGGGGGATCCGTCGGTGCGTGTGCAGGTCGAAGTGGACTTGCACTCGGCGGTGCCGCCCTGGGTCAACGGCGGGCTGCTACCGGAGGTCAAGCGGATCCTCGAGGAGCAGGACGAAGGTGCGCTCATAGGCGGGCCCCGGTTCGAGCAGCTGGCACGGGCCCAAGGAACGGTCACGATCGGCGATGCCGAGCACCGGATCGACGGTGGCGCGCTACGGATCCGTCGCCGGGGTATCCGCCGGCTCGGGACGTTCCGAGGCCACGCCTGGCAGTCGGCAGTGTTCGACAGCGGTCGGGCGTTCGGCTACCTCGTCTTCCCGGAGCGCGAGGACGGCCTTCCCACCTACAACGAGGGCTTCCTGTTCGAGGGGGACGGTGAGCTGATCCCGGCGTGGGTGGTCGAGGCGCCGTGGCTCAGACGCCTGCGCCAGGGGGGCGAGGATGTGTCAGTGGTGATCGAGTCCGACCGGGGCACCACCACGATCGAAGCCGAGACCGTCATGTCGACCTTCATGGTGATGGGCGATGTCGGTCCGGGCACGGAGGGTTACCCGGTGCTGGAGCAGGCCGTCACCCGCTTCCGTTGGGACGGCGAGGCGGCCAACGGGATGCTGGAGCGGTCGCTGCCGGGCAACCTGATCGAGGCATGAGTGGCGCGGGCGGCACGCCGCCGTCGGCGGCAGCCAGGATCGACGATCTGATCAGCGGAGCCAAGGCCCAGACAGGGCTGGACGACTTCGGCGGCGATAGTTGGCGAGAGGGCCTTGAGGTGCTGATCGGCTCGGTCGCTTCCGAGGCGACCTTGAGCGATATGGGCGAGATGGGGTTCAACCGTGCGGTGGTCCGCGCCCTCGCCAACCGTCTGAAGGTGGAGGACTGGTATCGGCGCCACCCTGAGATCGATGAGCAAACCGTCCAGATCGAGTTCGTGGGGGTCGGCTTGCCTCGCACGGGCTCCACCGCGCTGTCACACCTGCTGGGCGAGGACCAGGCGTTTCGCAACCTGCGCACCTGGGAGGAGGGCGATCCGTGCCCGCCGCCGGGTGTCGACCCCGCTGCGGACGAGGAGCGCATAGCCGCCACCCGGATGGTGTTGGAGATGGCCCATGACCACATAGCGGCCCGGCTGCGCTCGATGCTGCCCCAGTCGGCCACCGGCCCGATGGAGGATCACAACCTCGTGGCCATGGAGTTCAAGGCCCAGTTCTTCACCGTCATGGGCCACATGCCCGCCTACGCCGACTGGTTCGCCCACTGCGACATGGAGCCCGCCTACCGCTACGAGAAGCGAGCGCTGAAGCTGCTGCAATGGAAGACGGACACCAAGGTGTGGCGGCTCAAGTGCCCGACCCACACGATGTTCCTGGATGCCTTCGTGGAGGTCTTCCCGGAGGTGAGATTCTGGCAGACTCATCGGGACGTCTCGAGAGTGCTGCCGTCGGTGTGCGACCTGTACTACACGCTGCTCAAGGACGCGAACCCGGGTATCGATCCCCTCTATGTCGGTGAACTCAACATGCAACACTGGTCGCTCGCCACGGACCGGATGCTCGAGTTCCGCCGGGACCCGGCCAACGACGCACGGTTCTTCGACATTGGATTCCGCGAGTTCCAGGCCGATCCGATCGTCCCGATCCGCCGGCTCTACGAGTGGCTCGGCGACGAGCTGACGCAGTCCACGGTCGACCGGATGCTGGCCTGGCGGGCCGAGAACCCTAGGGACAAGCACGGCGTCCACACCTATGACGCCGACCAGTTCGGCATCAACGAACAATCCCTGGCCCGGCACTTCGGGGCCTACCGCGACCGCTTCGCCCCGTTGCTCGCGTAAGGGGGACCGCTGCGTCGCCGGCTAGTGCTAGGCCGGCTCGCCGGCCGGGTCCGGCCGTTGCGGGGTGTTGATGTGGACGGTGACGATCTCGAGTTCGTGATACTGCTGGTGGACCACTGAGGTCGCGAAGTGTTGGAGAAGCCTCAGCGAGATGTCGCGCTCGACGGGTCTGGTCGCACCCGGTTCGTCGAGCACGGCCAGCCGGTCCTCGATGTTCTCTCCCCGGGCCGCGGCCACGAACTCGAGCACAGCGCGCCCGTCCTGCTTGCTTGCCGTAATGCGCAGCGCGCGCCCGCCAATGTCGCCTCCGGCTGGCTCGTCATCGAGCAGCGTCAGCAGTGTCTCCTCGGCGACCGCGTCCAGCCGGTTCGACATCGGTGCCTCCCAGCCGTGACGCCTTGCGAAGCCGTCCAGAAACTCCCGGATGCGCGGCAGTTCCGAGATCGCCAGGTCGGCGCGCATCCGCCGGCGACGGGACTGGGTCACCTCCGTGAACAGCGTCAGCACGATCGCCACGAGACCGCCCGTCGTCATGCCGTTCTCAAGGAAGCCGCCCGCGAATCCCTCCAGGTACTCCGGGAAGATGACACCGTTCTGGAAGCCGACGCCGATCCAGAACGAGACACCCGCGATCAGGCCCTTGCGGTAGTCGGAGGCTTCCTCGACGACGATCCTCATGCCGACCACGAACAGCATTGCGATCAACACCGTGACGTACGCCGCTACAACCGCGTCGGGCACGGCGAGCACCAAGGCCAGGAACTTGGGCAGCAACGCCATCACGATGAACGAGGCACCGATGGCGACGCCGACGCGGCGGGCGGCGACGCCGGTCAACTCGGTGATGGACACGGTGCTGGAGTAGGTCGTGTTGGGAACGGTGCCGGCCAGTCCCGACAGCAGGTTGCCGGCGCCGTCCGCGGCCACCGCTCCCTGAACAACCCGGTAGTCCACCGCCCGGGGCTGTCGCCACGACACGCGCTGGATGGCCACTGAGTCGCCGAGGGTCTCGATCGCGCCGATGAGCGTGACCAGGATGAAGGCGGGCAGCAGGCTCCAGAACGCCGAGCCGAACGACAGGTCGAAGCCGGGCCATCCCGTGTCGGGCAGGCCGACCCAGCCGGCCTCGACCACCCGATCGACGTCGTAGAGCCCGAAGAGGGCGGCCACGATCGAGCCGGCCACGACGCCGATGACCGGTGCCCACAGGCGCAGGCTGCCCGAGGACTTCAGCGCGATGGCGATGATCACGACCACGGTGATCAGTGCGCTCGTCGGTGTGCTCCATTCCGAGCTTCCCTCGGGTGCGGCCGTCAACATGGCGAACACGAGTGGCATCACCGTCACCGCGATCAGCATCAGCACCGTGCCGGCCACCGTGGGAGTCAGTAGCCGCCTGAACAGCGACAGCCTCCCGGCGAGGAGGAACTGGAACAGCGACGACGCCACCACCAGTGTGGCCAGCAAGCCGGGACCTCCCTGCACCAGCGCAGCCACGCACACCGCGATGAAGGCGCCCGAGGTCCCCATCAGCAGCACGTACCCGGCGCCGATGCGTCCGAGCTTGACCGCCTGCAGGGTCGTGCTGACACCGCAGACCGCCGCGGCCGCGAACACCGCCCATGTCAGGTAGGAGTCGCTCCCGCCCGCGGCCCTGATGACGATCGCCGGCGTCAGGACGATGCCTGCGATGGACAGGATGGCGAACTGGAGGCCCAGCCCCGCGGTCAGCGCGAGGGGCGGCTTGTCGTCGGGCTCGTACCGGACATGCCGTGACCCGGCGGACGCGTCGTGTTGCATGCCACGCATCATCGCCCACCACAGCAGTCGACACAACGATGCATGGTGTCCGACCAACCGTCGGCCGCCGCGGGCTCCGGGGTGGTCGGGCTGTACGATGCCGCCGCTCGGAGGAGAGTTCACATGACACCAAAGCCCGACCCCTTCACCGTTCCCTTCGGGACCGTCCTCTGCGACTGGATGACCACGGCGCGAGCCGATGGCGGCCCCTTCGTCTACGGCGGCTCGGCCGAGCCTTACGGCGACTTGACGATCAGCCCTGCCGCGCACGTGCTGCACTACGGGAGCGCCATCTTCGAGGGGTTGAAGGCTCACCGCCAGACCGATGGGTCGCTGGCCGTCTTCCGGCTGGACAGCCATGTGGCTCGCATGGTCGGCAGCGCCGAGCGTCTGCGGCTGCCGGACGTCGACCCGGGCACGCTGACGCAGATGATCATCGACGCGGTGGAGGCCAACGCCTCCGAGGTGCCCGATCCGCCCGGTTCGCTCTACATCCGGCCGACGCTGATCGGCACGGAGGCCGACATCGGAGCGGCCGGCCGCCCGACCCGCGCCGCGCTGCTCTATGTGGTGAACTCGCCGGTGGGCGACTACTTCAAGGGTGGGATCCGGCCGCTCACGCTGCTGTTGGAGACGTCGCTGCAACGCACCGTTCCCCAGTTCGGCATGGTCAAGTGCGGCGCGAACTACGCCATGGCCCTCGGTCCGACGCTGGACGCGATGGCCGCCAACGAGGCTGTCGATCAGATGCTGTTCGCCACGGGCGGCGACATCACCGAGACCGGGGCCTCGAACTTCTTCCTCGCCGACGACGAGCGGCTCGTCACCCGGCATCTGGATGAGTCGTTCCTGCATGGAGTGACCCGGGACTCGGTGATCCAGTTGGCCCGGCATCTCGGCTACGAGGTGGAGGAGCGCTCAATCAACCTCGACGAACTCGTCGACTGGTCCGAGCGCGGAGAGGCCTTCCTGTCGGGCACGGCTGCCGGCGTGGCCCCCGTGGGCACCGTTCTCCGCTCGGGCGAGACCCTCACCATCGGCGACGGGCAGCCGGGCCGCAACACGTTGCGGTTGCGGCAAGCGCTGGTGGATATCCAGTTGGGTGCGGCGCCGGACCCGTTCGGCTGGCGCACGCCCGTGCGCGGCTAGCCCGCCGCGGGGGCTAGCACATAGCTGGTCCACGGAAGGGAGCGCCTATGAGTGAAGGCCCGGTGTCCGGGGACTATTCGGGTCCGTTCGACGCTGGCTGGACGCTGGAGCGGTTGTCGCGCAAGGCACTCGCTCGCCTGTGCCGCGAGTACATGGTGGTGGCCTTCTACCACGACCGGGCTCTGATGCCGCACATCGCTCTGGGGGTCGGGGTGGACGCCACCATCAAGCAGGCCGACAGTGAGTGGATGGGGTCGAGCCCCATCTACACCGAGCGCAATAAGAAGAACCTCCGGATGCACGGCAACAGCGCAGGCGAGGCGCTGAAGAGCTTCCAGTTCGATGTCGGCGCGGCCCACCACTTCATGGACTTCCGGTTCGAGGAGGTTGCCCACGACCTCGGCTACTTCTGGCTGCCGTTCTGCGGCGCCCATCACTACCTGCGGGAGGTGACCGCCAACGACGAGCAGCTGGTGACCAACATGTGCCACCACATGGAGGACCGCACCTTCGACGCCACGCTGGGGGTGACCAATCCGAAGCTGCGGGCCATTCCGATCCATCGGCCGCCCAAGCCCGACCAGTTCACCGGGGAGCACTGCCGCTGGGAGGTCCGGATCGTCCACGAGGAGCCCGGCCCCCGGTCCGAGGAGCCGTCGCTGGCGGTCGTCCGCCGATCGGCGGCAGCATCCTTCGAGTTCGAGCTGGGCGAGTCGCTCGAGCCTGGCGGCATGGACGACTACTCGGGTCCACTCATACCCGAGCTCCGGCTGGAGGACTTCTCCCACGCCGTGCTGGTGCGCCAGGCCAAGGAGTTCTGCCTGGACAACCACCTGCTCATGCGAGCCGCATACTTCTCGGTTGACGAGAACTTCAGCTCCGACCTGCTCGACAACGCGGCGCCCCAGCATCGGGCCGCCATGGCGCCGGTGCTGGTGGCCCGGCTGCGGGAGGCCATGGGAATCGAGGGTGACGGCATGGGGGCCATCGGCAAGGTCCTGCAGCTCGACCCCATCCTGGTGGACGACTACGTGCGCTACACGGTGACCGTCGATTGCGAGACTGCGGGGTCCATCGAGTTCGGTGACTGCGCCGGGATCGGCGACGACGTGTGCCGCAGCCCGCTCGACTGGCTCGACGGCTTCATCCACATGGCCCAGGCCGTGAACCCGCAGTGTGTGGCCATCCAGACTGGGGAGTTCTCGTGGGACCTGCGTATCGATCCCGACGTCGAGCCAGCCCGGCCGCACTGGCTGGCCGGCAGCATCGGCGGCGGAGGCCTCCGCGAGTTCGACCTGACCGAACGACCGGTGCAGATAGGAGCACGACCGTGAGTGACTTGAATTTGGATGTCCGGTACCGGGAAGTGCGCTGGTGGGACGAGTCGTAGGGTCGGGTCATGGACCACTTGGACGATGGGGGTCGGGTCATGGACGGCTTGGACAACGCTCGGTGGGCTGCGGTCGAGGCTCGCGATGAGGCTGCGGTAGGGCTGTTCCTCTACGCGGCTCGCACGACCGGCATCTATTGCGTGCCGACTTGCCCGTCCCGTCGCCCGTCGCGCCGGAATGTCGTGTTCTTCGCCACTGGAGCCGAGGCGGTCGCGGCCGGGTTCCGGGCCTGCCTGCGCTGCCGGCCCGATCAGGAGCGAGTGACTGGTGCGTCGCGGGCGGCGGTGGTGGCGGTGTGCCGGAGGATCGAGGACCCCGACGAGGATTCCTCCGTTGCGGAACTGGCCCGGCAGGCGGGCTGGTCCCAGCGCCATCTGAGCCGGATGTTCAAGGACACTGTCGGGGTAACGATCTCCGCCTACCGGCGGGCCCAGCGGGGCGAGCGGGTCCGCAACGCGCTGCGCCGCGGCGTTCCCGTCACCGATGCGGTCCTCGACGCGGGTTACGGGTCGATGCGGGCCTTCTACGACAGCGCGGGGTCGCAGATGGGGGTCACTCCGTCAGCGTTCGGCGAGGGGTCGCCGGGAGTCTGCGTGCGCTACACGGTCTTCTCCAGCCCGCTGGGCGAGATTCTCGTCGCCGCGACCGGCCGCGGCGTGTGCGCGGTTCGGATCGGCGACTCCCGCGAGGCACTAGAGGCGGAGTTGGCGGACGAGTTCCCCCAAGCGCGGGTCGAACGCAGCGACGAGACGCTCGAGCAAGTGGCGAACATCGTGCGCGACCTTGCCGAAGGCCGTCCCGCGGCCGCCGCCGATCTCCCGCTCGATCTTCAGGGCTCGACGTTCCAGGTAGCGGTGTGGCAGGCGCTGCGGACCATCCCGGCGGGAACGACCGTCACCTATGGGGAGTTGGCGGTCAAGATCGGACGACCGAATTCCCACCGGGCGGTGGGACGGGCCTGCGGCGCCAACCCCGCTGCCCTCGTGGTCCCCTGCCACCGGGTGGTTCGAGCCGATGGATCGACAGCCGGCTACCGCTGGGGCAAGGAGCGCAAGCAAGAACTCCTAGCCGCCGAGTCGACAGAGACAACGGCCTGAACCGCGATCTGAGCTCAATCCCGGTGCAGGGAACATGTGGAGCCCGAGACAGGACTCATACCCTACTGTGACAAGTGGTGCCATGCCGGGCTGTGACGGGCTAAAAGTAGGAGGTCAAAGCCCACGTCAGAGGTATTGAATGCCCATGTGTTTGTGC
>VXNG01000273.1:3933-10161 GCA_009840695.1 Acidimicrobiaceae bacterium | reverse complement strand
GTGCCCGCCGCCGAGTTCTCCGGCACTTCCCGCTCGTAGGCCTCCGCGTCGAACGACGGCGCGCGGTTGGCCGCCTCGGTCGTTCCCTCGCCCGGCTCCGACCACTCCCCCACGCCTTCCGAACTCTCCGCGCGCACCTGCACCGAGTATGTCGTTTCCGCCGCCAGCCCGGTGATCGTGTGCTTCAATACCGCGCCAAGGGCCGACACGTCCGTCCAGTCGCTGTCCCCCTGCGCCCGGTAGCGGAGATCGTAGCTCGCGATCTCGGGCCCCTCATTCGCCGGCGCGCTCCACGACACCTGCACCTCTCCGGTTCCGCCCGTCACCACCGGCGCATCCGGCCTGCCCGGAGCGGGTACGTCCGTCACCCGGATCGTGACCCCCACCGTGTCCGCGAGCGTCCCGTCGCTTGCCACCACCCGGACCGCGTGCAACGTGTCGCCGCGCTCGTAGTCCAGCGCCGCGCCCGCGGCCACCGCGATCTGGCCGCTCGAAGCCGCGATCTCGAACGCCGACGGCTTCGTCCCCGCGAAGCTGTAGTTCAGTGCGTCGCCGCCCGTGTCGAAGGCCGTCACCGGATCGCCGACCGCCGTGCCCGCCGCCGAGTTCTCCGCCACCTCCCGCTCGTAGGCCGGCAAGCCGAACCTCGGCGCCGCGTTCCGGACCGTCACCTCGAACGCCTGCTCGACCGTGCCGCCGTGGCCGTCTTCCGCCGTCACCGTGATCGTGGCCACGCCCCGCTTCAGGCCGTTCACCGCCACGCGGCTCCCTCTCACCGCCACGTGGACCACATTCCCGTCCGACGAGGAGGCCCGGTAGGCGAGGCTGTCCCCGTCGGGATCGCTGAACGCGCTCGACACCTCGACCAGCGCCGACGTGCCGTGGTCCAGCGTCAACGGATCGAGCGAGCCCACCGCCACCGGCGGAGTGTTTGGCACCGTCACGAGGAACGCCTGCGAGACCGACGCGCCCTCCGGGTCCCGCGCCGTCACCGTCACCCGGCTCTCGCCCCGAGACACGCCCGTCACCGACACCTCGCTCCCGCTCACCTTCACCGTCGCCGCCGCCTCGTTCGACGACGACGCCTCGTACCGCAGCGTGTCCCCGTCCGGATCCCGGAAGTGCGGCGATGCGTCCACCACCACCGTCCCGCCCCGAGCGACCGTCAGCGCCGGGATCGCGCCCGCCACCCTCGGCGGCTCGTTCGCGCCCTCGACCGTCACCACGAACTCCTGGTCCGTGCGCCCGCCGTGCCCGTCGTCCGCCGTCACGGTCACCTTCGCAACGCCCTTCCGGATGCCCTCGAACCTCGCACGGTTCCCGGCCATGCCCACCGCCACCACGTCTCCGTCCGAGGAGACCGCCGTGTACGCCAGCGTGTCGCCCTCCAGGTCCCCGAAGTATCCCGGAACCGCCACGCTCGCCGTGTCGCCCCGCTCGATCGTCCGGTCCGGAATCGTGCCCAGCCGCTCCGGCGCGCGGTTGGGAACCGTCGCCACGAACTCCAGCGACACCGACCCGCCGCGCCCGTCCTCCGCCGTGACCGTTACCGGCGAGGCACCACGGAGCACGCCCGTCACCGTCAGCCGGTCCTCCCGCACCCGAACGGTCGCCACGGACTCGTTCAAGGAGACCGCGCCGTACCCGAGGTCGTCACCGTCCGGGTCGTAGAAGTGCTCCGCCAAGTCCACCAGCGAATGCTCCTTCGGCGCGAGCGTCATCGCCCGAATCGGCTTCACCACCTCCGGGGCCTCGTTCGCCTCCTCGACCGTCACATCGAAGCCCTGCGACACCGAAGCGCCGTGCGTGTCGCGGACCGTCACCGTTACCCGCGACTCGCCGGGAGACACGCCCCTCACCGTCACCTCGCTCCCGTCCGCCTTCACCGTCGCCGCCGACTCGTTCGACGACTGCGCTTCGTAGATGAGCGCGTCGCCGTCCGGATCCCGGAAATGGCCGGAGACGTCCACCACCATCGAGTCGCCCGCCGCGAGCGTCATCGCCGCAATCGCGCTCACCACCTCCGGCGCGGCGTTCCCTTGACTCACGGTCACCTTGAAGTCCTGCGAGACCGACAGGCCGCGCGGATCCGCGGCGGCAACCGTCACGTCGGCGCTCCCCTTCGACACACCCCGGACCCACACCGTGTCGTTGCTCGCCCTCACCGTCGCCACGGTCCGGGCGGACGAGGATGCCGTGTACGTCAGCGCGTCCTTGTCGGGATCGCTGAAGTGCGGCGACACCCTCACCGCCGCCGAGTCTCCGGCCACCACCGCGCGCGCCGGGATAACGCTCTCGATCACCGGAGCGCGGTTCGTCGGAGGCGGGGTCGTGACCGTGACCCTGAACTCCTGCTTGGCCGTCGCGCCGTACCGGTCCCTCGCCGTCACGGTCACCTGCGCGCTCCCCACCGTCTTCCCCGTGTACTTCACCGTGCTCCCGGTGACGCTGACGCTCGCCACGCCCGTGGCGGAGGACGTGGCCGTATACGTCAGCGCGTCGCCGTCCCGATCCTGAAAGTAACCCGACACCGACACGGTCCCCGACTCCCCCTTCCGCACCGGCTGCGCCGGAATCGTGCCCTTCGGCTCCGGCGCGCGGTTGTCCCGGATCGTCACCCGCACGTCGTCGGTGTCCGTGGTGGTATCGCAATCGGTCGTCACCGTCAGCCGGAACGTCAGCACTTCGTCCGCCGCCACCAGGGGCGTGTCGAACCACGGCGTCGCCGTGTCCGAATCCGACAGCGTCACCGTCCGGCCGCCCACCTGCTTCCAGGCGTAGCTCGACTCGCCCGTGCTGCCCGACCCGTCGAGCGTCACCCGCCGCAACTCGCGTACCGTGCGGTCCCTGCCCGCGTTCGCACGCGGCGCCTCGCAGGTGGTGGTGTCGACGGGCTCGACCGTCACCTTCATCAAGTCGGTGTCCGTCGCGTCTTTGTCGTCCCACACCTGCAACGTGAACGTGTAGGCGGTCGTCGTGTCCACCTCCGGGGCGGTGAAGCTCGCCTTCGTCGAATTCGGGTTGGTCAACTTCACCGGACCCGTCCACAGCCACCTCTCGATCGTGCCGTCCGGATCGGTGCTGCGACTGCCGTCCAACTTCACAAGGTCGCCCTCGTCCACCCGTTGGTCGCGACCCGCACGGGCCGTCGGCCGCCGGTTCACTTCCTCCTCCACTTCCACGGGACCGCTGGCTGTGGCACTTGCGTTGTGGAGGTCCGTCGCTACGGCGCTGACCGTGGCATCGCCGCCCGCCACACCCTCGATCGTCAGAACGCTCCCATTCAAGCTCACCGTCGCCACCGTCGGCTTGGTCGACTTCGCGTCGCTGTATCTTAGCCGATCGTCGGGATCCTCATCGCTGCACAGCTTGGCGAGATCGACCGCCACGCTCTTGCCCTCGTCGACCGTCTGACGCGGAATCGGGTCGCATGTCGGGGAGCGGTTCGTCACCGTGACATTGAACAATTGCTTGGCGGTCCCGCCGTTATCGTCGTCGGCCGTCACCGTGACCGTTGCGGTCCCAACAGCTTCCCCGGTGTACGTCACCTTGCTGCCACTTACCCCGACGCTCACGATGGTCGGAGCCGAGGAATCAGCCGTGTATTTCAGCGCATCGCCATCTCGATCCCGGAAATACGAGGTCACGTCCACCGAGCCCCTCTCACCCCAATCGATGCTCTGGCCCGGAATCGTGCCCACCTGCTCTGGGGGACTGTTCGGCACGGTTGCCGACCCTGCCGCGGTGGCGCTTTCGTCGTGAGGATCGGTCGCTGTTGCACTAACCTCCGTACTGCCTCGGGCCACGCCGGTGATGGTCAACTCGCTGCCGTCCAGGCTCACCGTCGCCACACTCTCATCTTTGGAATCCTCGTCGCCGTAGCGTAGTCCCTCTTTTTCTGGATCGATGCACAGATCCGCTAGGTCGACCTTCACGCTTTCGCCGGGATCAAGAGTCTGGGAAGGAATCGGGTTGCACTCTGGAGGTTCGTTCCGCGTCACCTCGACCGGACCGCCGGTGGTGGTGCTTCCGCCGTTGCCGTCGCTCACGGTCGCCCCCACGGTTGCACTGCCGTGCGCCACGCCGTTGATCGTCAACACATTCTTATCAAGACCCACCGTCGCCACGCGATTGTCGCTTGTCGTCGGATCCTCGAACGCAAGATTGTCACCGTCCGGATCGGTGCATAGAGAGGCCAGATCGACCTTCACGCTCTTATCTTCCCTGACCTCTTGAGCGGGAATCGGCTTGCATTTAGGAGGCCTGTTCACACTCACCGTAAAGCTCTGGTTCACCGACAGCCCGCCCGGATCCTTCGCCGTCACGGTCACTGACGCGCTTCCCCCCGCCTCCCCGGTGTACGTCACCTTGCTGCCGGAAACGTTGACACTAACCACGCTCGGTTTCGACGAACTGGCGGTGTATGTCAGCCGATTCCCGTCCGGATCGCTGAAGTAAGGCGACACGTCGACCGTCCCGCTCCCTCCCACTTGGACCGTCCCGTCTGGAATCGTCCCCACCGTTTGCGGACTGCTGTTCACGATGACTGTCACGTCAATGCTCGCCTTGGCGTCACAGTGGTCAACCGCCGTCACGGCCAACTCGTAGAAGCCGCCCGCATCCAACGCCGCCGTCGTCCGGATCTGCCCGCGTGCGTTGATCGTGAACTTGTTGTCTCCCCCCGTTAGGAAGTAATCCGCGATGGCGGACGCCTCGGCGGTCACGGTGCCGATCAACGTCCCGGCCGACACCGGATCGTTCAGCCTGAACAGGGTCTGCACACCGGGTGGAAACCGGATGCTGCAGTCGATGAACACGGAGCGCGCGTCCCCGTTCACCGCCAACGCGCCGATGGTCGCGGCGCTCGCCGAGATTGAGGGTGGATCCAGAGACACGTAGAAGACCTCGACGGCCTCCGCGTTGTCGTCCTCAAGCGTCTGCACGCTGATCGACTTCGACGTCTCGCCCGGCTGGAACGACAAGACCTCGTCGGCCGCCGTGTAATCCCGTCCCGCCAAGGCCGTCCCGTCCGTCGTCCTCCAGCGCACCGAGACTCGGTCCGCCACGGGCGTCGACATGGTCACCGTCGAACTCCATGCGGCCCCTTCGCCGATGGTGTCCGGCACTGCGGTGAGCGAGACGGTCACCGATCCGTCGTCCGCGATGGTGGCCGTCGCCGCCGTCTGATCCACGACCACCGTGCCGGGACCGGTCGCGCCGGTGAGCGCCAGCACCACCGTCTCGCCCTTGTCCAGGATGCCGTCCTCGAACGCTTCGAGCGCGATCCTTGCGGTGCTTTCGCCCTGCGCCACCGTCACCACGCCGGACAGGGCGGCGTAGTCCTCGCCCGCCACCGCCGTGCCCGAGACCGAGTACCGGATCGTCACGGCCCCGTCGGCGGTGCTCCCCGCGACCGACACCTCGAAGTGGCCGGTCGCGCCCTCTGCCACCATGCTGCCCTCGGGGGCGGAAAGCGTCACCCGGAGCGTGTCGGACGCCAGCGGGGAGAAGGGGATGGATGCCTGCGCTGGGTCGGCACCCACCGCCAGCGCGAACGAGGCGGCCAGAACCGGGAGGATCCGGGCAGACGTGCCGAGTTGTGTGGATCGGCGTGTGGTCGGAAGCAGGATATGGGCAAGACGTACCGGTCGGAGAATGGTCATTGCGCAGGGGTGTCCTCGCAAAAGGGTGCGGGAGGGGGTTGTGGCTCGATGTGGCCGAGAAGGCGCAAGAAGCTATCCGAAATCCGCGTGGACGCAAGGGCAGTTTTGACCCGGCGGCAGGAAGGGTCGTGAACGAAGTTCAGCCCGCCCGGCGCACCAACCGAGTCGGCCAAGCGCCTTCGGAAAAGTTCCGCGCTCAGCGGCGTATGACGCGTACCACCTTGCCGTTCCTGTCCACCACCACCACGGGACCTTCGATCACGTCGTCCGCCCACAACTCCGCAACCGATTCCCCCGCATCGGCGGCCAAGCCCTGAACGTTGCCCTGCGCCTGACCGGGCAGCTTGTAGGGATCCGCTTTGGTCAGGTCCACCTCGTGGCCCAGGTCGGCTAGGGCCTGCAAGGTGATCGCCGTCACAAGGTCACCGCCTACCGGCGACATCACATCGTCCGGGATGACTCGGTTTCGCCAGTGAATCAACCTGCCGCCGCCACCGAACCCCGGCTGATCCTCGACCGGCACCTTGCCGCCGGGATATCCCTCCCCGCCCGCCGCATCGAACGC
>VXNG01000273.1:0-3833 GCA_009840695.1 Acidimicrobiaceae bacterium | reverse complement strand
CCTCGACCGGCACCTTGCCGCCGGGATATCCCTCCCCGCCCGCCGCATCGAACGCTTCGACCGCCAGCGGACCAGCGAAGTGCGGGTCCGTGTCACGGTCCTCGATCGGCCAGTCCCCGATCCCAAGGATATGCCCGATCTCGTGCAACGCAGAGCGGGGCAAGAATACGGAACTGTCCACAGTACGCTGGGCGAAGCCGTTCTCCCCAAGGAAGTCGAGCCCGGATTCCTCGCGCCTGCCGCATGAGGTTGCGTACGCTGCGGCGTTCCGCAAATAAGGAAAAAGTCTGATGCGGATCAGCACATCGTCGATGACGCCCACGAACCGGGTTCTGGCTCTATCGCCGCAGTACTCCTCAACCGATCCGTGCATCGGCACGTCCGGCAGGTCGCCGGTCACCACCTCCATCCACCGATCCGCAGCCCGCCGAATCGTCGCCTCCTGCTCAGGCGTGAATCCCGGATCGAAGTACAGCTCGATGTTGAACGCGTCGGGGTCCGGTGCCGGCACCACCCATGTCAGGAATCGCTGGGTCGCCCGCAACCCTCCCGGATCTATGGCCGTCACCTCGACTTCGGTCGTGTCCATCGACAGCGGATCCAGCCAGAGCACCCCTTGCTCGATCCGAGCATCCACCACCCCCGACACGCTGGCCACAACTTCATAGGCAAGCGTGTCTCCATCGGGGTCATTGAAGTAATCCCCGACCGCCACGCTCGCCGATGGGCCACCGACCTGCAACCGATGCTGCGGTATGTGCGACCGCGTGTCCGGGCTCCTGTTGTCCGTTTCCGCGAACAGCACCAGCTCTTCGCCCCGCACAAGTTCGACGCCGCTGTAGCCTGCGACGTGCAGTTGAGGAGGCGGCCCGAAACCGACATGCGCTGCGCCTCCGCCCGAGTACGCCGACACCTTGAAGGAGGGGCTGACCGTATCGCCGGCCAACACCGAAACGATTTCGCGGGAGATCGACCCGCGCTGGACCGAAACTGGCATCTCGAACGCGAACGGTGCACCCAACGGCGTCCGCACCACCACCCGCGCCGGTCCTGGCGCCAGCGGGTCGCCGGCATCGACCCGCGCGAACTCCGGCCGTATCTGGAACGGTGCCCCGGGATTGCCGGCGAGCGTCACCCATTTCAATTCGGAAAGGCCCGCGAACACGCCGGTCGGAAGCTCCGTTAAGTCGTTCCACTCAAGACCCAGTTCGGCGAGCTTCGGCGTCCCGGCGAAGAGGCCTGGTGGAAGTTCCGCCAAGCGGATGTTCCTGTCCAAGTCCAGCCTCACCAAGCTGTGCAATCCGGCGAAAATGCTCGGCGGAAGAGCGTGCAGCAGATTGCCTCGCAGCCATAGGCGCTGAAGCGCCGGTGTCTCGAAGAACAACCCCGGCGGCAACTCCGTCAAGCGGTTGTCCCTCAATTGGATGCGGAAGAGCGCGGGCTTGTTCGCGAACAGCCTTGACGGCAACTCCGTCAATTGGTTTGCTCCAAGCCAAATCGCTTCCAAGCTGGACAGGTCGACGAAAATATTCTCGGACAACGAGGTCAAGCGGTTCTCGGTGAGCGCTAGGTTCTTCAGCTGCGAAAGCCCGTCGAAAAGACCGCTCGGAAGTTCCTTCAACTCGTTGTAGTCGATGAATAGGATCTCCAGTTGGTCCAGGTCCGAGAACACTTGCTCGTCCAGTGCCGTTAGGCGATTGCCTCGCAGACCTAGGTCTTTCAGGCCGGATAGGCCGCGAAAGATGCCGGACGGCAGTTCCGAGAGTTGGTTGTGGTCGAGGGACAATCGACGCAGGCGTGACAGCCCCGCGAAAATGTCGGGCGGCAGCTCTGACAACTTGTTGCCAGTGAGTTCCAGTGCTGTCAATCCGACGAGCCCGGTGAAATCGCCGCTACGAAGGCGCTTGATGCCTTGCCGGTTGACGAAAACCTTTGTGACTCCTCCGAGCATTTGCTTCGTCACGTTCGCACAGCTTCCAACGCCCAGCCGACTGGCGATTTCCGCGCTCACGGTTGGCGTGCGATTGCACACCCCTGCGTCCGACACCGCCGTCGCCTCGAACGCCATCGACGCGTCACCCGCCTTCGCCCTCAGCCGCTGTTTGCCAAGCTCCAGCCCCAGCGTCCACACGGCGGATGCGAGTCCGAGGCTGTCGGTCGTCGCCGCTTCCAGATCGACGGAGCCACTCCCTCTGTCCGGCTCGAACCGAACCGCCGCTCCCCAGATCGGGTGGCCGATCTCGTCCATGACGCGGACCGAAACAGGGCTTGGGAGGGTGTGGCCAGCCAGAGCCCATTGATCTTCTCCAGAGTGTACTTCGACCAACGCCACCGCAGCGTCGGGATCTCGGGCCGTGGCCCTGATCTCGACGCTGGCCACGCCAGCCGAAGCCGTCAACGTCTGAGGTCCGAAAGCCGTCCCAAGGGTCCAACCCGTAGCAGCAAGACCGGCGCTATCGCTCACTGCCGTCTCTGGATCCGCGATGCCCGCCGCCCCCGGCTCGAACCGAACCGTCGCGCCGGGCAAAGGTCGTCCACCCTCGTCCATCGCCAGCACGACAACGGGTTCGGCAAGGGCGCGTCCGGCCCACGCCGATTGATCCTGTCCCGAGCGCACTTCAACCGAGGCCACGGCCTCATCGGGGCTCAGTGCCGTCGCGGCGATCTCCACGTCGGCCACGCCCTCCGCCGATACCGCCAGCGTCTGCCTTCCCGGCTCCGGCCCCAGCGTCCACTGGGCCGCAGCTAGCCCCGCGCTCTCGCTGTGCACGACACCGGGTTCGACCCTGCCACCGCCCACGCCAGCCTCGAACCGCACGGCCACCCCGGATACCGGCGCGCCACCGGCGTCAAGCACCCGCACCCCGACCGGATCGGGGGGAGACAGTCCACGGGCCGCCTGCTGTCCCTCCCCGAACGGTTCCAGAGCATCCGCGACTTGATGCACCTGCACCACCGCGTGGTCCGCCGACTTCAGGTCCGCCGCTCGCACATAAGCCGAGCCGTTACGGCGCGCCGTTACGGTCCCAGCCGCGTCCACGGTGAACACCGACGTGTCCCGGCTGCTCCACTGGACTTGGCTCGCTCCCAATCCGCCGCCGCCCCGGACCGTGAACGAGAACTGCTCGCCGATGTGCGTCAGGGTCACCGAGTCCGGCACGATTTCGAGCGACGGCTCCGGCTCGGCCACCCCACCCGGATCGCACGCCTCAAGGGCCGCAAGAAACAGCGCCGAGGCGACAACCGGCAAAGCCAGCGGTAGCTTCCAGGCTCGGTTCAATGCAGATGGAAGAGAGAAGGGATCCGATGGATCTCCGCTCGCGTCCGTTGCGCGGATTCTCGTTCGCATAGTCCTTCCAAGTCGGGCCTCGATCACGCTCCACGGTGCTCAAAGATGCCCAACTCCCGGCTCATCGGGCAAACGGGCCGCGCGCTCCGATGTTCCCGACCATCGACACCCCATGCGGGACGCTGCTCTGACCTTACCGGGGCAACGAGCCGAGCCGCTGGCGGCGGCGGGGAACGCCCTGCGGATCGTAGCGGCCATCGCCGGACAGCATGGGAATCAAAACGCTTCCGGCAGGTTGACGTGCCCGTACGAGGTTGGTCACCGTTTCGGGCATGGGTACACCGGATCGGCAGTTCAGTCCCGTCGCGAGCGAAGGGATCGCCCACCTCAAGGAACGCGCGAGGGCGCTGGAGCCCTTGGGGCTGGAAGGGGCGCCGCGCCGAATGGATCGCGCTCGCCTGCTTTCACGGCGGCGTGTTCACGCGGGTACAGTGGACGAGCTTCCTCGGGTGCCACCATGAAAAGGTGGGCCGCGCCGTCCGCA
>VXNG01000216.1:7784-10519 GCA_009840695.1 Acidimicrobiaceae bacterium | reverse complement strand
CCACCCGAACAGCTAGCCCCCGCCCCCGGCGCCGCCGCTCGTCACTACGCCCTCACCAGACGGTGGGTTGACTGTCTCAAACCCCTTGCAGGGCCGTCCCGGCTAGGGCCGATGTCGCCCAGACGCAGGCCCTCGATTTGTCCCCCATTCTGTCCACGGACTTCTTCGCTCTGACCTGGACGCCAGAGTTCCCGCCTGGGTTCACTTACCCTCTGTACGGTCGGTGTTTGCGGTGTGCGGCCCGGCCGTCGTCCCCCGGGCCGCCGCTTTGTCCAGAACGTCTGGACTGCCCGACGAACTATCTTCAAAAGGATCCTCAGGGCATGTAGTCCTAGCACCGGCTGACGGGTTGGGCAGTGCTCGCCGCAGGCGCCTTGGTCGCATCGCTCCTCGCGGTCGGGGCGAACCCGGCAGGCGCCGACACCGACACGGCCGATCACGCGGCCAAGACGGGTGCCTGCGTGGGCGACGCTCTCGGTGACCAGATGTTCACCGACGTGTCCGATATGCACGCCTTCAAGGACGCCATCAACTGCATCGCCTACTACGGGATCACCAACGGCACCGGCGACGGCTCGACGTACTCGCCGAACCAGGATGTGACACGGGCCGAGATGGCCTTGTTCATCGCTCGGGCCGCCGGGGTTGCCGGCGTTGACCTCGGCGATGCCATGGGCGACGAGTTCGATGACCTTGACGGTGTCTGGCAGGAGGCCCGCGACGCCATCAACCAGCTCGCCGACAACGGGATGATCTCCTCGGGCGGCGACTACAGGCCCGATGACGCCATGACCCGGGCGGAGATGGCTCATTTCCTGGTCGGGTTCCTGGCCGAGGCTGCGTCGAACGTGACGATCGACTCCAGTGGCGCGATTCTGCTGGGCACTGGCGGCACGGCCGCTGCAGCCGACGACTGGTTCGCCGACGCCCGCGCTGCGCTGCCCCGGTCCAGCGACGCCGAGGTTTCGGCGATCTACGAGCTGGGCATCACCAAGGGCGCCAGCGCCGCTGCGGTGCAGGACGACACCATGCCGCCGCTGGATCTCAACTACGAGCCCCACGGGACCGTGAACCGGGGCGAGATGGCTGCGTTCATCACCCGGGCACTGGCCCACACACCGGCACGTCCCGAGGGCGTCTCCGCTCAGTACGACGGCACCAACGTGGTGCTCTCGGCCCGCGACGGGAACTTCGCGCCGGTCGAGAATGTCGTGATCGATGTGTTCCGCACCGACACCGGCGGCGCGGATCTGGCCTTCAGGGCCGACGGGTCCTGCGGTGAGGTCAGCAGGATGGGCGAGTCCGGCAGCGAGGTCGGCACGTACATCTGCGAGATCGACAGCGCAGACGAGATCACCGGAGGTGACGGCAACGCGAGCGTGCCGCTCGGCTCCATCGACGACGGTGGCACCACCGTCTGGGCGTGGACCGGCGACAACGAGGACAAGGTTGACGGCGACACCAACCTGTTCCGCCTCGACGTCCCGGAGGGCGCCTCCACGTCGATGGCTGACCGGGCGAGGGTCAGCACCGAGCACAGCGCGGCCAAGGCGCATCTGGGCTCGTCCGTGCTCTACACGGTGCAACTCCAGGACGCCAATGGCAACGTGACTGTCGGTGCCGACGGCAAGAAGCCGGCCAGCTTGCTGGTCAGGCTGACGACCACGGCGCTCATTCCGGATCCGAGTGACACCAACCCGGATGACGGGCAAGACGTGATCGACGACCCGGCAGGATCGTCCCTGTTGTCGACGCTGCCGCTCACCACTGACGGCGACGGCAAGGCGACCTTCTCGGTCGCCGGTGGTCCCGACACGATGACGAGTGTCAAGGCCGACAAGTACCGGGTCGGTATTGAGATCCGGGTGCGGCCGGACGGTAACGGCCCGGCGAACACGGCCTACTACATCGGCAACGCCACCACGCCTGCTTCCCCGGACGGCACGACCGGGCTCATCACAGTGGGCCCTGTCATCTTCAGCACCGAGGCCGGCTCCCGGGCGGCCGCCGACGTGACCGTCGCGGTCACGCCTGCTGCAGACTTTGTCGCTGCGGCCGCCCGCGGCGCAAGCGCTCGGGCGACTGTGTCGGTGACCGACCAGTACGGCGATCCGGTTCCGAACATCTGGTGTTCGCTCGCCAGCACTGGTGCAGGTGACATCACGATCGGTGGCAACAGGAACGTCGGTTCCGACGGTGCCTACACGTTCCGCTACGAGCGTGTTGGAGACACCGCGGCTACCGAGACCCTCACGGCCTCGTGTGACCAGGACGGCGACGACCAGACAACCGCCGACACAGGCACAGATACGGTCGAGTGGGCTGCCGCTGCCGGCGCCACTGGCACCACTGCGGACATCCGTGAGGTCGACACCGATGCGAACATCATCTTCGCTGGTGATGACGGCTCCGTGAGCGTGGTCCGCTACGACTCCAACGACAGGTTCAACATCGAATCCGGCGCAAGCGGGAGCCGCACCACGGTGGCCTCTACCTACGCCGGCTTCGAGAGGTCCATCTCGGATGCTGACACCCTGAGTTGGACCATCGTTGGCAGTGGTAGCAGGGCAGTCAACACCTACACGCTGCACAAGCCTGCGACCTAGACCAGCACTAACAACCAACCCAAACCCGAAGGGAGGGCCCCCCCCACGGGCCGGGGCCCCCCCCCAAGCCCCCCCCAAAACGGCCACCGCCAAAGACCCAGGGTGGGCCGGAGTCATATTAAACACAGC
>VXNG01000216.1:0-7774 GCA_009840695.1 Acidimicrobiaceae bacterium | reverse complement strand
TTTTTTTTAAATCTCCCCCCTCCACTTCGTCTCCACACACAAAAACAAAAAAACAACCCCCCCCCCCCCTCGGGGCCGCGGCGCGGGGGGGGCCCCCTCCCCGCATCTCCCCACACATGACGGCAGCGGCATAGCCCCAGTTGTCCACAACCCACAAGGCTCTGTTGCGAGAGGTTCAGCGAGGAAAGCCGACATGATTCAGGCACTGAAGCAGTTGCGTTCGGGCTGGGCAGTGTTCGCTGCTGGCGCCCTAGTGGCCTCGGTCCTGGCTGCCGGAGCGGCCCCGGCTGCGGCCGTGACCGACCGGGCTGACCACGCCACCCGGCTGTCGGCCTGCGTGGGCGACGCGGCCGCCGACCGCATGTTCACCGACGTGTCCGCGGGTCATGTGTTCCGCGGTGCCATCAACTGCATCGCCTACTACGGCATCACCCAGGGCACCGGCGACGGCTCCACCTACTCCCCGGAGCAGGACGTGACCCGGGCTCAGATGGCCGTGTTCATCGCCCGCGCCGCCGAAGTGGCCGCTGTCGACCTCGGCCCCGTCGGCGATGCCGGCTTCAGTGACGTCGCAAACACCTGGGGAGAGGCCCAGGACGCCATCAACCGGCTGGCCCTAAGGGGGCTCATCCCCTCGGGCGGCGCCTACCGGCCTGACGACGCCGTCACCCGGGCCGAGATGGCGACGTTCCTGATCGGGCTGCTGGTCGAGGCCGCGCCCGACGTGACGAGGGACTCCAGCGGCACGATCCTTCTGGGCGTGGCGGGCTCGAGGTCGGTGGCCGACGACCGGTTCCCCGACACGGGCGATCCTGAGATAGCCGCAATCTACGAGTTGGGCGTGACCAGAGGCGCCAGCGCGGCCGCGGTGCAGGACCCCACCATGCCGCCCCTGGACTTCAACTACGAACCCGACGGCACCGTCAACCGCGGCCAGATGGCTGCCTTCATCACCCGGGCTCTGGCTCACACTCCGGTACGGCCCGCGGGCGTCACCGCTCAGTTCGACGGCGCCGACGTGATCGTCTCGGTGCGCAACCCCCGGTACCAGCCGGTGTCCCGTGCCGCCGTCGACGTCTTCTGGGCAACTGCGGACCAACGGGACCGAGCCGTCTCGGCCGACGGCACCTGCCGCCTCTCAGTAGTCACCCAGGCCGATCCGTCCTCGTACCCGTGCGAGATCGACGACACCGACCCGATCACCGGGCGCGACGGCGACGCGAGGGTGGCCGTCACTGGCCTGCGGCGCGTGCCCGCCGGCGGTGCCACCGTGTGGGCCTGGACCGGCCGGGACGGCGACACCGTCGCCGCCGGCGCCGAACCGTTCATGTTCGACGTGGCCGAGGGTGCCGACATCGGCTACGCCACGACCACGCTTGTCGCCACGTCGTTCAACGCCCGGAAGGTGCGCTTCGGCAGCACGGTTGTCTACACCCTGCAACTGCAGGACCTCATCGGCGACGTCCGCACCGGCGTCAACGGCATAGACCGCGCCCAGTGGCAACTCTCGGTGCAGGTCGCTGGTGAAGATCCAGAGGTCGAGACTTTGGTGTCCAGCTCGACCGGCAGGGCATCCTTCTCGATCAGCGTGGACGACCCGAACCCCGGCACCGACGACGCTGATGTCACAGTCACGTACAGGCTGACAGCGGTCGATAACGCGCCGTCCGGCGCGGTCACCGTTTTCGCCAACGGTGAGCCGGCGGCCACCGGCACGCTGATCTTCAGCGACGATGCTCCCAGCATCGCTTCGGGCAGCGCCACGGTCACCATCGACGCCCGCGGCTATGTGCACCTGTCGGGTGTCTCCTCATCCACCGGCGTGACCGTCACTGTGCTCGACCAGTACGGGGATCCCTTCCCGGGCGCCAGGGTGAGCCTCAACAACGCTAACGAGTCCACGGTGAACAGCCGCGGCTCGCACCGGTTCTCCCACCGGTACACGGGTCCGGCGAGCGGCCAGACCGAGACCCTGACCGCTCGCTATGGCGAGACCAGCGCCACCATTGTGGGTGCGACCGCACAGCTGCACTGGGTCGCCGACGCCGGACCGAACGACGACGACACCGCCCGAGCCGTGCTGACCGGCGACGTCCGTCGGCGGCACATCGTGGTCAACGACGGCACCGGGCCCGTGCTGCTCGTCTACGACGGCAACGACCGGTTCAACCTGGAGGGCGATCCCACTTCGATGGCCGGCTTCGAGGCCGCACTCGCCGCAGCTCTAAAGCGCGCCACACCGGGCGTAGAACTGGAGTGGAGCAACTACCTGGCCAACAGCGACAGCCGCGTCACCGAGTACGACTTGAGCGCAAGCTGACCTGAACGCGCTATCCGGCATTCAAGGCACGCGTGGATCTTCGCCACACGAGGCGGTCCCTTGCGGGCAGGCGAGGATGGCGCTCAGCCCAGTGAGTACTCGGCGATCAGATCCTCTTGGCCGACTCTGTAGTTGCTCCACGTCAGAAGATCCTGGTTGCCGACCCTGAGAGCGGCAGCGAGCCGCGCCTCGAAGTCGGCCATCGTTGTGGGCACGCCTGCGACGTTGAACCTGTCGTTCTCGTCATATGCCACCATCACCGGAGCGTCGTCGTCGACGACGATCTCCCTTCTGCGGATGTCGCCGGCCACGACGTTCTGGCTACCCGTCCGTCCGGCGTCATCGGCCCAGTACACCGTCGCAGTCCCTCCCGACTGGTCGGCGGTTTCTGAGCCGTAAGAGGCGGTCAGGGTCTCCTTCTCACTGCCCGGCCCGGTGTACTCGTAAGCGAACCGGTAGGACCCGCGCCTGTCAACCGGGAACTCCTCATCCGTGAGCAACGAGCCATCGTTGTCGGTCACGACCTTGACCTTGGTGCCAGGTATCGGAGACCCGTACTGATCGAGCACGGTGACGGCCACGACGTTGAACACGCTGGGGCCCGAGACGTATAGGTAGTCGCGTGTCTCGATGGTCGCAGTCGCTTGGGCGATAGTGCCGGGCGCGTCGCTGAAAATCACCGAGCCGGTGGCAGCCGGACTCCCGTCGGCGTGGACGATGGCGTATTCGGGCGGGGCGTTGTCGCTCGCAGCAAGCGTGTAGGTCGCCGTGACCTGATCACCGCTGGTTCCGGGGTTCGGGTCGTGGACCCGGATCCTGAAGTCCGCCTCGCCGCTGTTGTCGGATTCCAGTTGCTGCGCGGGCAGATCCGTAGCGTTGCCATTGCCGTCGACGGTGCGCACGTTCAGAATCCACTGAGCGGGAAGTGCTCCGTCGACACCATGGGTGACATTGCCGACGATGTCGCGCAACTGAAGCGTGTAGGCAACCGATGAGCCGAAGCGTGCCCTGCTGCCACTGAGCGTTGTCGTGACCAGCGCTTCGGAGGCGATGCCGGAATCGGCATCCTCGGCGATATCAAGCCGATACAGCTCAGTGCCACGAACGACTGTCTCGTCGGGTTGGCCGGTCCAGGCCCACACGACCGCACCGCCCTCGGGAACCCTGCGGAGACCGGTCACCGCTACTGTCACCTCGCCGCCGCTCTCGGTGACGGGATCGGCCTCATCGATCTCGCAGAGACCCGCCGATTGGTCGGCCTTGAAAGCCCGAGCGCACGTCCCGTCGTCTGCGAAGACGCCGTTTGCATCAACCGTCGGCACCCAGAATACGTCGACAACCGCACCGGCCACGGGTCTCAGGCTCGCATCGCGGACCGACACCACCACTTCGGCGCCGTCGTATTGAGCACTGACGCCCCTTGGACGGAGACCGGTGTGCGACAGGGCGCGTGTGATGAAGGCGGCCATTTGGCCACGGTCCACGGTGCCTTCGGGCGAATAGAAGAGATCGAGTCCAGGCTGTTCATCACCGGTGAGCGGTGTCGAACCCGTGCCCCTGGTCACACCGAGCTCGTACAGAGCGCTGATGGCGCTGCGGGTGAAAGGATCGGAGACTTGAGCGAAGGCGTCCGCAAAGTAGTCGTCGGCCTCTGCGGTGATTGAACCCTTCGTCAATAGAACACGGCTTCCGGCGCTGACTGAGACCTTGCCCGTCGTCTTCGAGAGCAGCCCGATCAGAAAAGTCGCCATCTCGGCCCTGGTGATCGGGTCTTCGGGCCGGAAGTTGTCGCCCGACAGGATGACGCCGACGGAAACGAGCCCGTTGATTGCGTCCTGGGCTTCTTGCCAGGTCTCTCCGATGTCACTGAAACCGGCGTCGCTGACATCGTCGAGATCCAATCCAGCGGCCTTAGCGGCACGGGCGATGAATACAGCCATCTGAGCCCGTGTCACGTCCCGGTTGGGGGAGTACGTGGTGCCGTCCCCGGTTCCCTGCGTGATCTCGTAGTAGGCGATGCAGTTGATGGCACCGCCGAACACATGATCCGGGGACACGTCGGTGAACAATTGATCCGCGGTGGCGTCGCCCACGCAGGCCGAGAGCCGAGCGGTGTGGTCGGCCCTGTCGGTTACAGCCCCAGCAGGGACAGCTCCGGCGGTTAGGACCGAGGCAATCAACGCACTCGCGGCGAGCGCTGCCCAACCGGATCGTTGCTTGTTCAGTTGCTGGATCATGGCGGTCTTCCTTCGCTGAATCCTCGGAGAACAAAGGGGAGGCCCCGGCCGATTGGCCGGGGCCTCCCCTTGATGTTTCGGGTTGCTAAGCCCTAGGCCACTAGGACGCGTGCAACGTGAACACCGAAGTGTGACGTGGCCTGTTCATGTAGTTGGACCATGTGACAAGCTCGCCGGCAGTGGCTTCGGTCCCCAAGAAGCCAGCTAGCTTCTCCTCAAACTGTGCCATCGACGCCGGAGTGGAGGAAGCCACATCAGTATCGCTGGTGTCGAGCCTGTCATCGTCGTCGTAGGTGAGGATCAGCGCCGCACCGGCGCCGTTGACCACGACGATCTGGTTCGCATCGATGTCACCGTCGACCACCGCGGAGCTCCCTGAGCCAGGAGCCTCCTGAGCCCAACGCACCGTCGCGTCCTTGGTGATGGTGACTTCATCGCCACTGCTGGCTTGGTCCGGTGTCGGGTCGTTGAAGTACCTGGCCTGGATCGTCTCGACGTCACCGGTGGTGCTCGAGTAGGTGTAGCCGAAGGTGTAGGAACCGTCGGAGCCCGTCGTGAACTCCTTGGCCGTGCCACCTGTAGTGGCTGCAAGGCTGCTAGCACCATCAGTGTCGGTCGTGTCATCGGTGCGGCCGAGGTCACTGGTCAGGGTGAGCTTGGCACTGCGCACAGGATCGCCGAACTGATCCATCAGCGTGGCCTTGGCCCGGTTGAGGGCAACCCTGCCAGCACGACTCGCCGTCTGGACGTAAGACGAAGTCTCGATGGAGATCGAGTGAGGCACAGCAGCTTCATCGCTGAACACCACACCACCCGTGTGGTCATCGCTGGTGGTGTCGTCGCCGTCGGTGACTGTCGCGTTTGGCATCACAGCGGGGAACGTGCCCGTGCCAGTAGCAGGCGCCGCGCAGTTAACGAATGCGGTGCTGGCGAAGTCCAGTTCGCATCTGGAGCGAATGATGTACGCGACCTCGAAGGCGTTGGTCCGGTTGTTGGGGTCCGGATCGGGCGGAGGCGCGAGCACGAAGGTGCCCTTGCCGTCAGCGTCCGACGTCACCGGCACCGTACTAACCAATATGGGGCTGGTACCCACCCTCGCGGGCGTGGCCAGTTGCCTGTTGTACACATAGGTCTGGATTTCGACCAGCCACTTTGCCGGCTCGTCGGCACTCACGGCGCCTCCGGTGACATTGCCGTCGGCGTCCTGCAACTGCAGTGTGACGGTGACCGACGACCCGAACTTGCCGACTGCGCCCGCAAGGTCATTGGAGATGGCTGCCGTGGTGGACGTCTCTGCCGGGGCAGGCGCCTTGTTGACTTCCACCCTGAACAGCGCCGTGTCGGCATCGACTTCGTCGCCGACATCGCCAGTCCATGCCCAAGCTACCGCTCCATCGTCTCCGATCACGTCAGATGGAATCGCCTGCGTCGTGGCGTCGCCGTCGCCGTTCGTCAGCCGGTCGCCACCATCGATCTCGCACGCACGGGTGCCTTCCGTGTCATTTGCATCGCCAATCAGCGAGCCGCACGAGCCATCCGCATTGAGCGCATCGCCTTCGTCAGAAGCGCTGACGAAGAAGACCTCGACCCAGGCGTTGGCCACAGGTGCGAAGTTCTCGTCACGCACCGACACCCTCACAGTGCTGCCGACAGCCTGAGCTGAGAGGCCCTCAGGACGGGCGCTGGTGTGCGCCAAGGTCCGCGTGATGAACGCCGCCATCTGACCGCGGTCCACGGTGCCACCAGGATCGAATTTGGTGTCCAAGGGGGTCTTCTTGGGATCAACAGAGGCCGCGCGGCCGGTGCCATTGGTGACACCCAACTCGAACAGGGCGGCAGCGGCCCGGTCGACCGCAACCGGGCTCAGGGCCCGAGCGTCGGCGAAGTAGTCGTCCGCGTCGTCTTCGTCGGCGTCTCCGTCGCCGTCAAGATCGATCCCGCCGTTGTCGAGAATATCGATGGCCCCCGCTGCGTCTAGAAGCCCCACGAGCGCACCGGCCATCTCGGCGCGGGTCATAGCGTCGCCCGGCCTGAAGCTGTCGCCCCCGGGGAAGACTCCCTTGGCGGTGAGCCGATTGATGGCGTCCTGAGCCTCGGCCCAAACGTCGCCTATGTCGTCGTAGCCCTCGTCCATGGCGTCGCCTAGATCAACACCGGCGACCCCGGCGGCACGGGCGATGAACACTGCCATCTCGGCCCGGGTCACGTCATCATTCGGCGAGTAAGTCGAGCCGTCACCGGTGCCGTTGGTGATCCCGTAGTAGGCGATGCAGTTGATGGCATCGCGGAAGACGTGACCGTCGGACACATCGGTGAACATCTGATCGCCGAGGGCGTCGCCCACACATGCTGACGTGGCCGCCTTGTGGTCGGCGTTCTCTGGATCGGCACCCGCGGGAGTGGCACCAACCGCGAGGAGCGATGCGACCAAGGCGCCCGCTGCGAGCACTGCCCAACCCGAGCGCCGCTTCTTCACTAGCTGGGGCATCGGCCCCTCCTTTGCTTGTGCTTGGGGCACAGGCCCCTTCGAATGGGGCATGTGCCCCTCCTTTCTATACCTGTGTTCCATCTGTGGCAAGTTCGGCCCGGACGGACATGTACGCCTCGCACATGACGACCGTCCGGGATGCAACCTGTACCACGCTACACGCGCTGTTCAACGGCCGCACCCCCTTCGATCACTCGTCCGGGACGTTTGAAGAACCCTACCACGATGGTGGGGCCCGTGACGGGCCGCGAGTGTAGCACGCTGGGCTGTTCAACGCGTTCAATCATCCTCGATCACATCCCAGTTTCGGAACGTAGCCCACACCACTGCCCCGGGCGCCAACAAGAGGCGCCACTTCGTCGAACACGTCCCGACATCGTACTCGTAGGTATCGCGCGGAGCAACTACCCGTCACGGGACACAAAGTAACCCGTGGGGGCATGGCGTACAGGGATGGTCTGACGATTTGGTTGCACCGTGTGAACTGGGCTTCTCCGGGGCGCACCGGGATACGCGCCCAGGTGTGGGCCGGGACTCGCCGGCATGCGCACCGGGGGCTCACCGGGCCTCCGGCGCAGGGGGCGGGAACCACACGCCGCCGACACCGGCGGGCAGGTCGAGCCGGTCCTGCCAGAAGCGGCGGGCCTGCTCGGCCTCGTAGTTGAGCTCGTGCTCGTCGACCAGCGTGGAGGCGCCGTCGGACACCACCAGCTGGCCCTCCACCAGCAC
>VXNG01000026.1:397-10521 GCA_009840695.1 Acidimicrobiaceae bacterium | reverse complement strand
CCAGCTGGTTCGCCGACCGCCAGATGGGCCCGTCCATCTACAGCTACGGCACCGAGGCTCAGAAGGCCGCGTTCCTGCCCGGGATGCTGTCGGGGGAGGCGTCCTGGTGCATCGGGATGAGCGAACCCGACGCCGGCTCGGACCTGGCGTCGCTCAAGACGTCCGCGGACCGCGACGGCGATCACTACGTCGTGAACGGCCAGAAGATCTGGACCAGTGGCGCGGCCAGCGCCGACTACTGCTACGTGATCTGCCGCACCAGCCGCGAGGGCCCGCCGCATAGGGGACTGAGCGAACTGATCGTGCCCATGGAGCTCGACGGCATCGAGGTCCGGCCGGTGCGTGACATGGTCGGCAACTCGCACTTCTGCGAGATCTTCCTCACCGACGTGCGAGTGCCGGCCGGCAATCTGGTCGGCACTGAGGGCGGTGCCTTCAAGCAGACCATGGTGCAGCTCGGCTACGAGCGGGGAGGCATCGACCGGCTGGTGTCCAACCGGCCCCTGTACGAACTGGCCTTGGAGCACGCCGATCTCGCTGATCCCCACACCCGCCAGGAGATCGCAGTCATAGAGACCGGCTACCGGCTGGGACGGCTCATGGTGTACCGGGGCGCTCTGGGCGAAGGCTCCGCCGACTACAGCGCAGGCACCAAAGCCTTCTGCACCGAGCACGAGCAACGGGTGGCCCAGTTCGCAGCCCGGGTCCTGGGTCCCGCCGCCACCGTCGGCGACGCTCTGCCCACCGCCATCTGCTACGCCCCCGCCTACACCATCCAGGGCGGCACATCGGCCATCATGCGCAACATCATCGGCGAACGCATCCTCGGCCTACCCCGAGAACCCCGCTAGCGCCGCGGCCAGCGGCTACAACGCCGCTTGTTCCGAACCTCTTTCAGGACGGGCCTGATTTCCGATATGGGCATACACCCAACGAAGGAGCTTGGAAATGGCCAACAACATCGCGACATGTCTCCCCCGAGCGTCGGATTGCCGCACCGGACCCGACCCGACCTGCGCCCGCGGAGCGTCTACGACGCTCGATGCCGGTCCGACTGCCAGCGAGCTGCTTGAGGCGGCCAAGGTCCACACTTGCCACGCCGACAGGCGCAAGCATCACCCGGTCCTGTTCGATCGGACGGTGTGGCGACTGGTGAAAGAGGGGTTCGAGGGACCTCTCGCTGTGCGAGCAGTCAACGAGGCTTGGGCGTTCCTTGGCCTCTGCGTCGACTCGGCAGTGCCCCTGTCACCGACTCCCATTGTCGATGCCGCTTGGCACGCCACGATTCTCCACACACGCCAGTACGCAGAACTCTGCCAGAACCTCGGCGCGAGCGGACTGATTCATCACGAGCCGTTCGACCACCCGAGCCAGCAGGATCGAGGCGGGCTCGGAGCGACCATTCATGCTTTCCGGGCCAGTGGGATCCCCTACGATCCAGAGTTCTGGGAGATGACGGGCAGCCTGATGGGCAAGGCCTGCGACGGCCAAGAGTGCATGGTTGACACATGCACGGGGACCTGCAAGTGCACGCCGAGGCCACCCTACTGATCTCGTCGAGGCTCCTCCTGTAACCGGAATCGATCGGGACAGTCCAATCAAGTCCCTTTCGTCGCGCCGGCCAATTCCGATAAGGGGTATGGAACACCGATTAGGGAGGAGGACATGTGGCGCTAGCCGACTCCTACGAAGGACACCCTCTCTTATCGGATAGCGACCGTCTCGACACGATTCTCGACCGCGTTCACGACAGGATCAAGAAGGTTCTCTTCAAGGGGAAAGGGCCGCCACGAGGTCGGGGGAGCAGTGAGCCAAGCATCCGCGGGGGAGTAAGTGTCGAAGATGTGCTGCAAGAGGTGTTCCAGGATCTGTTGACACACGCCGCGACTCAGAGCGAAGACCGCCACGAGGAATGGACACCGCTCGCCAACAGCATGGCCGACAACAAGTCGAAGGACGCCCTCGATCGTGCCAACAAGGGCTTGAAGGCGACCGAAGCTCGATCCGAACTCACGGTGGTGTCCGCTGACGCACTGGCACGACGCGACTATGAGCGCCCTGACCCGAAGGCCGACACCGAGGAGGAAGCACTAGGGAATCTGCGAGCTCAGCAGATGGAGGGGCTCATTCGTGAACTGTTAACGACGGACGAGCGCTGGCTGTTCGTGCAGATCATGCACCTGCGGCGGACAAGGAAGAGCATTGCTGACGAGCTGGGGCTCACCGGCCAACGGATCGGCCAAAGATATGAGCAGATCTTGCGCAGGCTCGAGAGCGATCCTAGGAATCCATACAGGAACGACTAGAGAGGTCGAATACTCAGGAGAAACTCCTGAAGAAAAAAGGAAAGGAATGATAATGCATCCCATCAATCACTCAGCTCTTGGGCTGACCCCGCACTGTCGAGTCGTGACACTCGATGCGCCGCTCTATCGCGCGGCAAGGACCCATCCGCCGCGGGGTTGCCGTGATTGAGGGAACGGTGCCAAGTGTCTACAACAAGGCCGGAAGGTGGCGCGAGCCCCGGAGGGGATGCCGCTGGACCGCCGACTGGTACATCGCAAGCATGGACCGAACAGGCGTGGGGGCTGCCCGAGAGTTGCCTGCAGGACAACCTCGCAATGTTCCGCTCGGCTTACCTCGACTATCTTGAGGGTTGCCGGGTCGAGCCCCCATCAATGGACTGCCTCAACAGCAAGGAGCGTCGGTTCGCGGAAGAGTTCATCGAGTTCACGGAAGAGGCTGCCGGATTCGATCCGTACGCATGCAGACCGTCACTTGAGGAACTGGTGGCCAGAGCCATCCAGAACGGCTACACGGATGCCGTGGTGGCCGTCGCCTGCCTGGAGGACCTACTGGCGAAGGACGAGAGTTTCGAGAGGTACGCCGGATCGGCGACCGCTGGGCAGAGCGACCCAAGGGGGCCCGACGAGGCCTGACAGAGCGGCCGTCGCCGCCGCCTACTCCGGGGTGACGTAGGCGGCGGTTAGGCCTCCGTCGACCAGCAGGTTGGCGCCGGTCATGTAGGACGAGTCGTCGGAGGCCAGGAACAGCGCGGCCGAGGCCATCTCGGTGGCCTCGCCGAAGCGGCCCATGGGCACGTGCACCAGCCGGCGCTGGCGCTTCTCGTCCGTGTCGAGGTACGACATCAGCAACTCGGTGCGCAGCGGCCCCGGCGACAGGGCGTTGACCCGGATGTTCTCCCGGGCGTGGATCACTGCCAGCTCGCGGGTTAGCGACAGCACCGCCCCCTTGGAGGCGGTGTAGGCGATCTGGGGGGTGGCCGCGCCCACCGACGCCACAAACGACGCCGTGTTGATGATCGAGCCACCGCCGGCCCGGCGCATGGCCGGGATCTGGTGCCGGCACCCATACAGCACGCCCTTCAGGTTGACGGCGAGGGTCTTGTCGATGGTCTCCTCGGTGGTCGCGATGGCATCGGCGTCGTCGGCCAGCATGATTCCGGCGTTGTTGAAGGCGATGTCCAGTTGCCCGTAAGTGGACTCCGCGGTCTTCACCGCCAGCGCTACCTCTGCGTCGTCGGACACGTCGGCGTGCACCGCGGTGGCCTCGCCCCCGGCCGCACGGATCATCTCGACCGTCTCGTCGTTGGCCTCGACAATGTCGGCCGCCACCACCCGGGCACCCTCCCCGGCGAAGCGCAGGGCAGTGGCCCGCCCGATCCCGCTGGCCGTCCCCGTGATCAGCGCCACCTTGCCCTCAAGTCTCATAGTCGCTCCGTTCTCGCGGTCAACTGGTGAGTGAGCCGCCGTTAATGCCGATGGTCTGGGCGGTGACCCATTCGGCCTCGTCGGAGGCGAGCCAGACGCAGGCGGCGGCCACATCCTCGGGCCGGCCGGTACGTCCCGCGGGAATCGCCCTGGCGAAGTGCTCGGTTATCTCCCGGTTCTTGCGCTCGAAGAGTCCCAGCGCCAGCGTGTTGGCCGTCACGCCGAAGCGGGCCACCTCCAGCGCCAGCGTGCGGGTGAAGGACATCCCGCCGCCCTTGCCGGCGCTGTAGGGAGCCACACCGATGTGCACGCCGTGGGTGCCCGCGGCCGACGAGATGGTGATGATGCGTCCCCAGCCACGCTCGCACATGCCGTCGATCACCGCATGGCAGCAGTTCATGACCCCGTAGAGGTTCACATCGACCGAAGCCTGCCAGTCGGCCGGGTCCATGCCGCGGAACTGCTCCGCCTTCATGTCGGTCGGGCCGGCCAGACCCGCGTTGTTGACCAGGATGTCGATCACACCGATCCCGGCCACCGCGGCCAGCACGGCGTCGAGGTCGGTCACATCGAAGACGCTGGGAACCGCGCTCCCGCCCGCCGCCATGATCTCGCCGGCCGTCGCCTGGGCCCGATCGGCGAAGTAGTCGTTGACGACGACATGGGCACCCTGGGTGGCCAAGCCGCGGGCGATGCCCGCGCCGATGTTCTGACCCGCTCCGGTCACCAGGGCGGTGCGTCCGCTCAGATCGAACATGTGACTCCTCTGTTGGGACTTGCTGTGTCCATCATGGCCCACCACGAGCGCTGTCGGTGGCCGAGTCGGGATGCGGCCGAACTTCAAGCAGTTAGCCACACCTGATGTGGTTTATCGCTTGAAGTTCACCGGCCGAAGCGGTAGGCGTCGGGCCAGCCCCGGCCGGCGAGGCTCTCCTCTTGGCGCGCGATGATGCCGGGCAGGTCCTCGGGCTGCCAGCCCTCCAACAACTCCTCTCCCCGCAGGTCGAGGACCGGGCGCTGCAGCTCGACCAGCAGTTGCAGGCTGAAGGCGATCCGCCCGGTCAGCACCTCTGGATCGGCGGTGCACAGGGCCAGCGTCGCCTCGGCCATCGTCTCCAGCGGCTCGAACATCACGCCCTCAACCCAACCGGCGGCCACCAGCGCCGGGGTGGCGATGGCCCCCTGGGGCGACAGCGCGTTCACTGCGATGCCCTGGCCCTCGCACTCGCTGGCCACCGACACTGTGAGCCGGTTCAGCGCGGCCTTGCTCGCTCCATACATGGCCCCAGCCTTCGACGGCTTGTTGGTCGGGAACGGCGGACCCGGCGGGAGCTCCGCCGAGAACGTCGTGATGTTCACGATCGCTCCCCGGCCCCGCTCGCGCATCCCTCCGACAACCTCCGCCATCAGCTCCCACGGTGCCCAAAGGTTGACCTGCAGGGCCCTCTCCAGGCGCTCGGGCCCGACCGACTCGAAAGGGCCGTAGCCGCCGGCCGCGGCATTGTTGACCAGGATGTCGACAGGACCGAACTCGGCCTCAGTGCGGGCCACCAGCTCTGTCCGGGCGCCGTGCGGGTCGCTCAAGTCGGTAGGCAGCACCAGGCACTCGCCGCCCAGATCGCGGATACGGGACTGGGTGGCCTCCAGGCCGTCGACGCTGCGGGCCGTGATCGTCACCCGAGCTCCCTCGGCGGCCAGGCGCAGCGCGATGGCCGTACCGGTGCCGCCCTTGCTCGCACCCGTCACCAGCGCAACCTGGCCCTCGCACAGTTGCTGAGACATCGCGCCAGTCTCGCACCAACGGGTCAGCGGGCGACGGCATGACGCTGGGCGTCGTGTGGCCGATGTCACCCAGCCGATACCCGACGGCCCGGGGCGGGGCCGGTAGCTTCGACTGGTGCAAAGTCCCGTCCGGCTCGTCTACCTGCTGCGACCCACCGTCAAGGTCGGGATCCTGCTCGCGGTCGGCTTCAGCGTGCTGGCCTTTGTGTCCACGCCATTCCTGCTGCCCGAGATCGCCGACCACTACGGCATCAGCCTCGGCGTGGCGTCCATGATCGGCGTCTTCCAGCTCGGCGGCTTCGTGCTCGCCTCCTGGAGTGCCGGCCGCTGGCTGCAGCCCCGCGAACCGGTCTTCGTGACCTCGCTGCTGGCCGCAGCGGCAGCCAACCTCGGATCGGCAGCCCTGCCCGCCTTCGCGTTGCTGGTGCCCCTGCGCCTCGTCAGCGGCGTGGCTCTGGGCCTGCTGGCCTGGTACGGCTGGGTGCAGGCCTTCGGCGACGACCGCCGCATGGGCGACGTTGCCGTGGCCGGCCCGGTGGTGGGCGTGGTCGCCGCACCGCTGGTGTCGCTGCTCCTGGAGGTGGGTGGGCCGAGGCTGGTGTTCGCTGCACTGGCCGCGGTGTCGCTGGTGCCGCTCGCCTTCGGCTACCGCAGCGAGGTAAGGGAACTGCCCAGGGACCGGGTGCGCCACCGGGCGGTCGCCGCAGCGCGGGTGCTGCTGGTCTGCCTGGGCCTGTTCACCCTCGGCGGATCGGCGATCTTTATCTACGCAGTGGTGCTAGGAACGGGCGACCCGGGACTCTCCGTCGCGGCCGTCGCGGCCGGGTTCAGCCTCAACGCGGTGGTGGCGATCCCCGCGTCTCGAATGAGGTCCACCCGCAGGATCCCGAGCCCCTGGATGGCGGCGACCG
Source organism: Acidimicrobiaceae bacterium (assembly GCA_009840695.1). The sequence goes on along the minus strand of VXNG01000026.1, from coordinate 4,097 downwards.
CCGTCTGCGCGATCGTGGTGACCACCACGGGCTGGGGCTGGCTGTTCCTGGCTGCTCTGGTGGTGTGGGGGTTCTTCTTCTGGGCCGCCATACCGGGCGTGTTCGAGGTGCTGGCCAGCCGCTCGCGTTATCCCGAGGAGCGGGTCGGGGATGCTCAGGCGTTGATGGCCGCGGGTCGCGCCGGCGGACCGCTGCTGGGCGGACTTCTCATCGACAGCGCGGGAGCGACCGTGCTCGGCATAGTCGGCAGCTCGCTGATGCTGGCCGCGGCCATAGGCGTCTTCACCACCCGGACCGTGGCCCGACCGCTGGGGGACGGCTGACCGGTTCGAGAGCATCGAATCCTCGGGCAACCGGTTGGTCGCCCGGGGCTACGATTCGACTATGAGCTCTGAGCACGGAGACGGCGGCACACCGAGTACGGAACCGGAGTGGTACCTGCCCACCTTCGAGACGGTTGTGGAGGAGCGGCAGCACCGCAAGCAGCGTCTGGCCGCCACCTACCGGATCTTCGCCAAGCTCGGCTTCGAGGACGGCGCGGTGGGCGCCGCCGGCCATGTCACCGTGCGCGACCCCGAGGATCCCGAGACGTTCTGGGTCAACCCGTGGGGCGTGCCGTTCTCCCACATCACGACCTCGAACCTGATCCGGGTGGACTCTGACGGCAACATCGTGGACGGCGAGGGCGCCCTCCTCAACGGCGCAGCCTTCGCCATCCACTCCCAGATCCACGCGGCCCGCCCCGCCGTGGTGGCCGCGGCTCACTCCCACTCGATGCACGGCAAGTCATTCTCTGCGCTGGGACGCCCCCTGCGGCCGCTGACCCAGGACGCCTGCGCCTTCTACGACGACCACGTCATCTTCGACGGCTACAGCGGTGTCGTGATGGAACTGGACGAGGGCAAACGCATCGCGGCCGCGCTGGGCGACTGCAAGGCTGCCATCCTCCAGAACCACGGCCTGCTGACGGTGGGCGCATCCGTGGACGCCGCCGCGGGCGCGTTCGTGGCCATGGATCGGGCCTGCCAGTCCCAGCTGCTGGCCGAAGCGGCCGGCGACCCGATCGACATCCCCGACGATGTCGCCCGCCACACCTACTCGATGGTCGGCTCCGGCCTGGCCATGTGGTTCACCTTCCAGCCCCTCTACACCGAGATAGCCCGAGAGCAGCCCGACCTCCTGGACTGATCTGCGGCCTCAGGGCTGCAGGCGGATGCGGCCGGTGCCTTCGGTGACTTCTCCTATGACTGCGGCCTCGTGGCCGGATACTCGCAGCTCGGTCACTGCGGCCAGGCCGGCGTCGTGGCTGACCATGCCCAGCAGCAGGCCCCCTGAGGTCTGCGCGTCGGCCAGCAGGGTGACTGACGATTCGCCGGCGTCTCCGGTGTCCAGGTGGGGCGACACCCAGTCGAGGTTGCGCTGGGTCCCGCCGGGAACCGTTCCCAGACCCACGAGCTCCCGGGTGCCTTCGATGATCGGCACATCGCCGACCGAGATCTCCAGGTCGACCCCGGACTCCTGAGCCATTCGCAGACCGTGGCCCAGCAGACCGAAGCCGGTCACGTCGGTCGCCGCGGTGGCGCCGTGCCGCATGGCGGCCTCGGCCGCCTTGTCGTTGGACCGGGTCATCTCCGCGACGGCCCGGTCCACCACCTCCGGGCGGGCCTCGGCCCGCTTGATGGCCGTCGAGATGACCCCGGTGCCCAGGGGTTTGGTCAGCACCAGCGCGTTGCCGGGGCGCAGGCCGGCGTTGGTGAGCATGCGGCCCGGGTTGACCTCGCCCACCACGGCCATCCCGTATTTGGGCTCGGGATCGTCGACCGTGTGTCCGCCGCCCACCACGAAACCGCCGGCCCGGGCGGCGTCCTCGCCGCCGGCCAGCACTTCGGCCAGCAGGTCGGTGGACAGCTCCTCGGAGTTCCAGGCGACGATGTTCAGCGCCAGCAGCGGCCGACCGCCCATGGCGTACACGTCGGAGACCGCGTTAGTGGCCGCGATGCGGCCCCAGGTACGCGCATCGTCCACCACCGGCGTGATGAAGTCGGCGGTCAGCACCAGCGCGCGCCCGCGACCGATTCGCCACACGGCGGCGTCATCGCCGGTGGCCAGGCCGACAAGCAGTTCCGGCGGAGGATCAGGGGTCAGGCCGCGCACCACGTGCGCGAGATCGCCCGGAGCGATCTTGCAGGCTCAACCAGCGCCGTGGCTGTACTCAGTGAGCCTTCGGGCCATCGCTGTCACCCCCTCTCGTGTGCGCCGTCGCGGAATCCCCGGCGAGCGATGCCAGCCAGGAACTGGAGTCCCCGCAGGATAGGCGCAGCGTTCCGCGGCACCGGCGGACGGTGCGTTCAGAGTCGCCATAGCGGTGAGAGAGCCGCCGGTAGGGTGCAGCCGTGAGCGTCGACCCGACCACCTCCATTCTTGGAGCCGTTTGTGGGCCGCAGAGGCACGTTTCTCGACCGAGATTCTGGAGAAGGGTGCAGCTGTGAGCGTCGACCAGCGGCTTCGGACCCGGGCCGCGGAGCTGTTCGGCGTCGACTATCCGATCGTGCAGACGGGGATGGGATGGGTGGCAGGGCCGTCGCTGGTGACCGGTACCGCCGGGGCGGGCGGACTCGGGATCCTGGCCTCGGCCACCATGACCCTCGACGAGATGAGCTCCGCCATCGAGGAGGTCCGGTCCCGCACCGACCAGCCCTTCGGGGTGAATCTGCGCCCCGACGCCGCCGACCTGGACGATCGGGCCGACCGTCTGGTGGACGCGGGCGTGAGGGTGGCCAGCTTCGCCGGTCCGCCTCCGGCTCGGGTGGTGCAGCGACTGCGAGACGGCGCTGTGCTGGTCATGCCGACGGTGGGCGCTCGCCGGCACGCCGAGAAGATGGCCGAACTCGGCGCGGACGTCATCCTGTGCCAGGGCGGTGAGGGCGGCGGCCACACCGGCTCGATCCCCACTTCCCTGCTGCTGCCCCAGGTGCTCGACGCGGTGGATGTGCCCGTGATCGCCGCGGGCGGCTTCCACGACGGCCGGGGCCTGGCCGCCGCCCTGGCGTGGGGCGCCGACGGCGTGGCCATGGGCACCCGCTTCCTGCTCACCGCCGAGTCGAAGGTGCCCGACGCAGTCAAGGCGGTCTACCTCGGCACGCCGGTCACCGGCACCGTGGTGTCGAGCAGCATCGACGGCAAACCCCAGCGGGTGATCCGCACCCGCCTGATCGAGTCGCTGGAGTCGGCCCGACTCACCCGGATGGTGCGGGCTGTGGCCAACGCCTGGCGGTTCCGGGGCGTCACCGGCATGTCGGTGTCGGAGATGCTGCGGGAAGGGCTGGCCATGCGCCGCAGCCAGGGCCTGACCTGGAGCCAGATGGCCATGGCTGCCAACGCCCCCATGCTCACCCGAGCGACCATGGTGGACGGCGACATCGACGCTGGCGTCCTGCCCACCGGCCAGTGCGTGGGCGTCGTCGATGACCTGCCCACCTGCGCCGAGCTGATCGATCGCATCGTGGTCGAGGCCGTCGACGCCCTCGACCGGATCGCCCCCTAGGTCCGGCGCATAACCCTCGCCAGACATCGACGCTGCTGGAATTGGCAGCGCAGAAGTCCCAAATGGGCCTCGTGGGCTGCCAATTCGGTGTTGTGCCGGCAACGCTGCTGGAATTGGCAGCGCAGAAGTCCCAAATGGGCCTCGTGGGCTGCCAAT
>VXNG01000026.1:0-297 GCA_009840695.1 Acidimicrobiaceae bacterium | reverse complement strand
CTGGAATTGGCAGCGCAGAAGTCCCAAATGGGCCTCGTGGGCTGCCAATTCGGTGAGTGTCGACTGTCGGGGTAGGTTCCGGTCCCATGTGCGGGCGCTACGTGTCGGCCACCCCGCCCGACGAGGTGGCCAAGTACTTCGGGGCGACGGCCCCACCCCCCGACCTCACCCTGGCGCCCAACCACAACGTGGCACCGACCCAAACCGTCTACGCGGTGCGCGAGCGGAACGGCGACCGCAGTCTCGACGCGCTGCACTGGGGGCTGGTGCCGTTCTGGGCCAAGGACCCCAAGATCG
>VXNG01000076.1 GCA_009840695.1 Acidimicrobiaceae bacterium | reverse complement strand
GCGTGCAGCGCTGCCCCAAGCAGGCCATCTCGATTGCCGAAGACTGAGCCGACTCCGGGAGCCGACTGCACATGACCCAAGCCCCGCGCGCCATCACCATCGTCGGGGCCTCGCTGGCGGGCTTGAACGCGGCCGAGGCTCTACGTCGCGAGGGGTTCGACGGTCCGGTCACGCTGCTCGGCGCCGAGAGTCACCTCCCCTATGACCGGCCTCCCCTGTCCAAGCAGGTTCTCGCGGGCGACTGGGAGCCCGAGCGAGCCGCGCTGACCGACTCCGAGGAGTTGGAGTCGGACGGCATCGAGGCGCGTCTCAGCGTGCGGGCCACCGCCCTGGACCTGGCCGCCCGCGAGCTGACCCTTCACACCGGTGAGACCGTTGCATTCGACGGGCTCGTTATCGCCACTGGAGCTCGTTGCCGCACGATGGCGGGCACCGAGGGCCTCGACGGGGTGCACGTCCTGCGCTCGCTGGACGACTGCCTGGCGCTGCGAGCCGACTTCGAGGCGATGCCGCAGCGGGTGGTGGTGGTGGGAGCAGGATTCATCGGGGCGGAGGTGGCTGCGACCGCCAGAGGGCGCGGTCTGGACGTGACGTTGGTGGAGGCGCTGCCCACGCCCCTGAGCCGGGTGCTCGGCGACGAGATGGGCGAGGTGTGCGCCGAAGTCCACCGCGACCATGGCGTCGACCTGCGCACCGGTGTCGGCGTGGAGCGGATCTCCGGCGACGGCCGGGTGGAGCGAGTGACTCTGTCGGACGGCTCGACGGTCGACGCCGACGTGGTGGTGGTCGGCATCGGGGTGATTCCCAACACCGAATGGCTGGAAGGTTCCGGGCTCGAGCTGGACGACGGTGTGCTCTGCGACGCCTCCTGCCTGGCCGCCGATGGTGTGGCCGCGGCGGGCGACGTCGCTCGTTGGCCCAACGAACTCTTCGGCGAGACGATGCGGGTGGAGCATTGGGACAACGCCGCCCAGCAGGGATCCCACGCGGCCCGGCGCCTGCTCAATGAGGCGTTGGGACCCTTCACGCCGGTGCCGTGGTTCTGGAGCGACCAGTACGACCGCAAGATCCAGCTGGCCGGCCGCGTCCGCGGCGACGACGAGGTAAGGGTGGTGACGGGATCGGTCGAAGAGCGGCGCTTCGCGGCCATCTATGGTCGAGCCGGACGCATCACCGGCGTGCTCGGGTTCAACCGGCCCCGTCATGTGATGCGCTACCGGGCCCTGATCGAGCAGCGGGCCAGCTTCGACGAGGCCCTCGCCGCTGAGTTCTGAATCCTCCGGCCCGGCGGTAGCCTGACCCCGTCCCGCCGACGGCGGGACATGTCGTGTGCAGCACGCAGGCTGCCGGCCTCGCACTGCGGGTCATGCAGCAGGGTCCGATACCCAACGGAGATTCCATGCCAACCAGCCTCCCTCCCAAGGCCGAGACCATCGCCTCGATGGTGGAGACCTTCGGACTCTCCGGGACCGACACCGGTTCTCCTGAGGTCCAAGTCGCTCTGCTGTCCGATCGCATCAACCACCTCACCGAGCATCTGAGGGTCCACAAGAAGGATCACCACAGCCGGCGGGGCCTGCTGATGCTGGTGGGTCGGCGTAGGAGGCTGCTCGACTACGTGAAGGAGAACGACGTCGAGCGGTACCGGGCGTTGATCGCCCATCTCGGTCTGCGACGCTGAGCACGACGGGGCGGCTCCAGGGCCGCCCCTCTGGCTGTAGGCGCCGAGGTCGGCGCCGACGGGCCAGCGACGATCCCAGTGACAACCGACATCAGGCGCGACCGCTCCGGTGCTAGTCGTATCGGCCCCGCCCCCTCGCCGGGCGGGACCGATACGACTGGGAACTGGCGGGGTCGTGCCCAGATCGGGCCCCTGACGGGGTCCTCAAGGAGTTATCCCATGGCCGACGCCATATCTGTCACTGGTGCGTTCACGCGCGCCGAAGGCAAGGACGCCACCTTCGAGACGGGCCTGCTGGCCCCGCTCGCGGGTGGCGCCGTCACCGCCCGCATGGGCGACACTGTGGTGCTCGTCACCGCAACCTGCGCCAAGTCGCCCCGGGAGGGTGCCGACTTCTTCCCCCTCACCGTCGATGTCGAGGAGCGGATGTACGCGGCGGGCCGCATCCCCGGCTCGTTCTTCCGGCGCGAGGCCCGCGCCGGCGAGCAGGCCATCCTGACCTGCCGGCTCATCGACCGGCCCCTGAGGCCCAGCTTCCCAGACGGGTTCCGAAACGAGGTTCACGTTGTTGCCACCGTGCTCGGCGCCGACCAGTCCCATCCGTACGATATTGCTGCGCTCAACGCGGCCTCCCTGGCGCTGAGCATCTCTCCGGTCCCCTTCGACGGACCGATCGGCGCAGTGCGTTTGGCTTGGTCGCCGCAGGGAGAGTGGATCCCGTTCCCCACCTACGAGGAGGGCGAAGGCTCGGCCTTCGAGATGGTGGTGGCCGGACGGCTTGCCGGCGACGACGTGGCCGTGATGATGGTTGAGGCTGGCGGCACCTCCGCCACTTGGGAGCTGTACCAGGACGGTACGCCCAGGGTCGATGAGGACGTGCTCGCCGGAGGCCTGGAAGCGGCCAAGACCTCGATACGGGAGATGATCGATCTCCAGCAGCAGATGATCGACGCGGTGGGCCCGGTGACCAAGATGGACGTGCCGCTGGCGGTCGACCACAGCGACGAGATCCTCGACGCGGTACGCGACGGGGCGCTCGACCGCATCGCGGCCGTGCAGACGATCGCCGACAAGACCGAGCGTCAGGAGGCCGAGTCCACGCTGGCAGCGGAGATCGCGGCCGAGATGGAGGCCCGCTTCGGCGACGATGCTGCGGTAGCGAAGCAGGTTAAGAGCGCGATGCGCTCCATCACCAAGGAAGTGGTGCGCAAGCGCATCGTCTCCGAGGGCATCCGCATCGACGGCCGGGCCACCGACCAGTTGCGCCCGCTCATGAGCCGGGTCGGGGTCATCCCCACGGCCCACGGTTCCGGGCTCTTCCAGCGCGGCGACACGCAGGTGCTCAACTTCACCACGCTCGGGATCGGGCGCAGCGACATGCTGATCGACGACCTGTCGCCTACCGAGAAGAAGCGCTACTTCCACCACTACAACTTCCCGCCGTTCTGCACTGGCGAGACCGGCTTCATGCGGGGACCCAATCGGCGCGAGATCGGCCACGGGGCGCTCGCTGAGCGGGCCGTGTTCCCGGTGGTCCCCGGATTCGACGAGTGGCCCTATACGGTGCGCACCGTCTCGGAGGTCATGGCGTCCAACGGATCGAGTTCGATGGCGTCGGTCTGCGGATCCACGCTGTCGCTGATGGACGCCGGGGTTCCGATCAAGGCGCCCGTGGCGGGAGTGGCCATGGGCCTGGTCCACGCGGATGGCACTTGGGTGACCCTGACCGACATCCTGGGCGCCGAGGACGCCTTCGGGGACATGGACTTCAAGGTGGCCGGGACCACCGACTTCATCACCGCGCTCCAACTCGACACCAAGATCGCGGGGATCCCCGCCTCGGTGCTGGCCGATGCTCTGCGGCAAGCGCGCTCCGCCCGCCTCGACATCCTCGACGTGATGGCCGAGACCATCATCGAGCCCAGGCCTGAGGTTCGCGACACCGCCCCGAAGGTGACGACCTTCGAGATCCCGGTGGAGAAGATCGGCGAGGTGATCGGACCCAAGGGCAAGGTGATCAACGCCATCCAGTCCGAGACCGGAGCCGACATCAGCGTGGACGACGACGGATCGGTCGGCATCGTGGCCATCGCCTCCACCGACGGGGGCGCGGTGAAGGAGGCCGAGCGGCAGATCAAGCTCATCCTGGATCCCCCCACAGCCGACGTGGGAGCCACGTACCGGGGACGGGTTGTGAACATCACCAAGTTCGGGGCGTTCGTGAACATCCTCCCCGGGCGTGACGGTCTGGTGCACATCTCCAAGCTGGGTGGCGGCAGGCGCATCGACAAGGTCGAGGACGTGCTCGAGCTCGGAGAGGAGATAGAGGTTGTTGTCGAGGACGTCGACCCCAACGGGAAGATCTCGCTCATTCCCAAGCCGGAGGACGCTGACGGTGACGGACCCTCTCAGTCCCGGCGCAGGGAGATGGCTCCCGCCGGCACCGATGGTCAGGCCCAGGGCCGCGACTCGGCCGGCGGCGGCCGGGACCGTGAGTCAGGACGGGCTGGCCGCGATGACTCCTTCGGCCGCGATAGGGATCGCAGCCGGGCCGAGCCGAGGCGATCAGACGCAGGCCGTGTCGCCGGCGAACCGCGTCGCGACGACCGCGGCGGTTCCCGGACGAGACACTCGGCGCCGGTGTCCAGCGCCAGGGCCGTCTCATTCGAGGATTCCTTCGACCTGGAGCTGGAGCGCGAGTTCGGTGAACTGGGCCCGGATCCGCGGGTCCGGCGCGGAGGACGCCGCGGTGCCCGCGGATCCCGCTAGACCAAGCCCATGATCAAGCTCGGTGTCTGCGGCGCCACGGGGCGCATGGGCGCCGAGGCCTGCCGGGCCATCGACGCCGACCCGGACACCGAGCTGCTGGCCGCGATCGGCTCAGCCGGCTCGGTCGACGAGTTCGTCGAGGCGGGTGTCGAAGTCGTGGTGGACTTCACCGTCGCGGACGCCGTCCGGACCAATGCTGTAGCGATGGCCGCCGCAGGCATCCACGCAGTGATCGGGACGTCCGGCCTGGGCGCCGACGACCTGGAGGCCTTGCGATCCAGTTTCGTGCGAAGCCACTGCATCGTGGCGCCGAACTTCGCGGTGGGCGCGGTGCTCATGACTCGATTCGCGGCTCTGGCTGCCCCGTACTTCGACACCGCCGAGGTGATCGAGCTGCATCACGACCGCAAGGTGGACGCGCCCTCGGGCACAGCACTGGTGACCGTCGAGGCGATGGCGGAGGCATCCGACGATTGGGCGCCGGATCCCACATCCAGCGAGAGCCTTCCCGGCGCGCGCGGCGGCCGCGGTCCGGCCGGGATCCCGGTTCATTCGGTGCGCCTCAAGGGTCTGGTCGCGCATCAGGAGGTGATGCTCGGCGGACCCGGCGAGACGCTGACGATCCGTCACGACACGATCGACCGGTCGGCGTTCATGCCGGGCATGCTCCTGGCGGCCAAGCGGGTGGTCACGCTCGGACCGGGCGTGACCGTCGGCCTCGGCGAGGTTCTGGGCATCTGAGGCCCGAGCAGGTCCCCTGAATGCGCCGGCTGGCCTCGCCGGGGTGGATCGTCTCGCACATCTTCGCGCTGGCGATGGTGGTGCTGATGGTCAACCTGGGGTTCTGGCAGCTCCGCCGGCTGGATGACCGCCGTGCCGGCAACGCCGAGATCGCGGCGGCCATGTCTCAGGCTCCGTTCGATATCGCTGCTCACCTCGACACGCTCGGGCTTCCACCCGAATACACCGCGGTGGCGGCCGCGGGCACCTACCTCCCCGACGCGGAGGTGCGGATCGGCAACCGCAGCAGTGGCGGGCAGCCCGGCTTCTGGCTGGCGACGCCGCTGGAACTCGAAGACGGCCGGGCGGTGGCTGTGGTCAGGGGCTGGGTCCCCCGGCGCAGCTTGTCAGGCCAGGACGACCGCAACCCGGCGCCGCCGGAGGGAGCAGTGATCGTGGCCGGCCTCGCCTTCGGCAGCGTCGGTGGCGGCAGGGTGGCGGAGGTCGCCCCAGGCGAGACGCCCGAGATCTCCCGTATGGACCTGGCCCGCTTCGCGGAGGTCTCCGGCGTGAACGTAGAGGATGTCTGGATCAGGCTGCGCGCCCAGTCGCCGTCCCAGCCCGACGGTCTGCCCGTCCCGGTGCCGGATCCCGATCTCGGGGAGGGGCCCCACCTCTCATACGCGTTCCAGTGGTTCTTCTTCTCCGCCGGGGCGGTGGTGGTGTACCCGTTGATCCTGCGCCGAGCCGTTGCAGGACGCCAAGAAGCCCCCGATACCGAACTACAGTTGTAGGCCATGGCCCGGTTCGGACGCGTGCTCACCGCGATGGTCACCCCCTTCACCGAGGACGGGGCGCTCGACCTCGACGGGGCGGCTCGACTCGCCCGGTGGCTTGTAGCCAACGGCAACGAGGGTCTCGTCGTGGCCGGCACCACCGGGGAGAGTCCGACGCTCACCCACACTGAACAGGCCGAATTGGTGGCTGCGGTAGTGGAAGCGGTCGACGTGCCGGTAGTGGCCGGGGCGGGAAGCAACGACACTCGCGCCGCCATCGACCTCACCGAGCGCTGCACCGACGCCGGTGCTGACGGCATCCTGCACGTGGCCGGCTACTACAACCGGCCCTCGCAGGCTGGGCTGGACTCGCACTTCCGGCACTGTGCTGACGCGACGGACCTTCCCACCATCATCTATGACATACCCGGGCGGACCGGCCGCAAGGTCGCCACCGAGACCATGGCCCGGCTGGCCCACGAGGTCCCGAACATCGTCGGACTCAAGGACGCGGCCGGGTCCCCTGGCGAGACGGCCCGCCTGCTGGAGATGGCGCCGGACGGCTTCGAGGTCTACTCGGGCGACGACTCGCTCACGTTGCCGCTGCTGTCGATCGGCGCGGTCGGCGTCATCGGAGTTGCCACGCACTGGGCTGGACTCCAGATGGCGGCCATGTTCGACGCCTTCGAGAGCGGTCGAGTGGCCGAGGCGGCCGCCATCAACCGCCGCCTGCTCGACTCCTACGACTTCGAGACCGGCGACGCCGCTCCCAATCCCGTGCCCACCAAGTGCATGATGCGGGTGCTGGGGCTACCCGCGGGCCCGTGCCGCCTGCCCATGGGACCGGAGCCGTCAGGGCTCGAGGACCGGGCCAGGGAGGTCCTCGCCGCGCTGCGGGGTTCCGGACCGCAGGCCGCGGTACCCGTGGACACATCAGCTGGGATGATCGCGGAGCCGGCACCGGTCGGGACGGGCTGACCGCCAGTAATGGCTGCACCGGTCGCCGTCACCTTCCTGGGCGGCCTGGGTGAGATAGGACGGAACTGCGCGGTCCTCGAGACCGCAGGCCGCCGGGTGCTGCTCGACTGCGGCCGGATGTTCGCGGGCGACGACCTTCCCGGCGTCGACTCGGTGCTGCCCGACTTCGGATGGCTGCTGGACAGCGGGGGAGTGGAGGCGTGCGTGGCCACCCACGCTCACGAGGATCACATCGGAGCGCTTCCCCATCTGCTCGAGCACCTGTCGTTCCCCGTCTATGGCTCGGCGTTCACCCTCGGCTTGGTGCGGCACAAGCTCTCCGAGGCGGGCCTGCTCGATCGGGTCGAACTGCGCGAGGTACGCGACGGGGACCGCTTCCGCGCCGGACCCTTCCAATGTGAGGCCATGCCCGTCACTCACTCGGTGCCGGGAGGACTCATCACGGCCTTCTCCACTCCGCAGGGCGTGATCCTGCACTCCAGCGACTTCAAGCTCGACCTCACGCCAGTGGACGGCCGGCGCACGGCTCTGTCTCGTATCGGGGCGCTGGCCGAAGATCCGGGGGTAAGGCTGCTGCTGGCCGACTCGACGAATGCGGATGCACCCGGGTCTTCGCGCTCGGAGCGAGACGTGGGCGGGGTCCTGCACGATGTGATCGCCCGCCAGGATGGGCGCCGGGTGGTCGTCGGCGCTTTCGCCAGCCACATTCACCGCATCCAGCAGGTAATGGACGCGGCCGTGGCATCGGGACGGACAGTGGCGACGCTGGGTCTCTCCATGCAGCGCAACGTCGGGTTGGCCCGCGAGCTGAACCTGCTGCGGGTACCCGACCGCGCCCTACGCGACATCACCGACCTCGAGGGGCTCGAAGGTGGGCAGGTGCTGATCGTGTGCACCGGATCACAGGGTGAGCCTCGCGCCGCTCTGACCCAGATGGCCGAGGGCACCAGCAAGTGGGTCGAGATCGGAGCTGATGACACGGTGATCTTCAGCTCGCATCCCATCCCGGGAAACGAGGCCGCCGTGGGGGCGGTGCGCAACGGGCTGGCTCGGCGGGGGGCGCGGGTGCTGCATACCGGCAACCTTGACGTGCACACCTCCGGCCACGGCAAGCAGCAGGAGCTCAAGGTGCTGCACTCGGTGGCGTCGCCGGAGTGGTTCGTACCGGTTCACGGCGAGTATGAGCACCTCGTGGCCCACGCCGGCCTCGCTCGCGAAATGGGCATGCCCCATGAGCGGGTGGTGTTGTGCTCCGACGGCGACCGGATCGAGTTGACCGACGACGGCTTGCGGTGGGTGCGGTCGGTCGGTGGTGACCACGTCTACGTGGACGGCACGGTCGGCGATCTGGGATCGACGGTGCTGGACGAGCGTCGGAAGCTGGGTGCCGACGGCTTCGTGACGGTAGTGGTCTGCGTTGACTTGGAGCAGGGCGTGCTGGCGTCAAGCCCTCAGATCGTTTCTCGCGGGTGGGTCGAGCAGCCGGCGCTGGTAGGGCATGAGGCCGCGGTTGTCGACGCGGTCGAGACGGAGGTGCGGAGCGCCCTGGCCGGCGGCGACCGCGACACCCGGTCCTTGGAGGATCTGGTGATGCGAACGGCGCGGCGCACATCCCGAGAGCGCACCCGCCGCCGGCCTGTGATCGTGCCGGTGATCACCGAGGCCTGATCCTGCCGGGGGTTCACGGGGCGGTGGAGCGTCACTGGTAGCGTCACGCTTCATGGCGAAGAAGGGAGCCCAGCCGGCTCCTCGCGGCGCGAAAAAGCCACCGGTGGACAAGCGAGCCTCCCGACGAGGCTCAGCTGCGGTCGGCTCGGTGGTTCGCCGGCATCGCCGGGACATCTGGGGGCTGGCGGCCATCGTGGCCGGCCTTCTCGTGGCAGGGAGCGTCTGGTTCTCGGCTGCCGGGCCGGTAGGCGAAGGCGTGGACCGTGCCCTCGCGGCCTGCTTCGGCTTGGTGCGTATGGCTCTGCCCGTAGGGCTGGCGGCGATGGGGGCCGCGGCGCTGTGGGGCGGACGTCGCGGCGATCCGGCGGCCCGCTCCGCCGATGCCGACGGCAGCGCCGAGGGGGGGCGGGCCGCGGACACGGCGCAGATCGAGGGCTCCGACTCGGCGACCAGGATGGTGCTGGGCGGGGTGCTGTTGCTGGTGTCGTCCACGGGCCTGCTCCATCTGGCTAGGGGCCGTCCCGGCCTGGGCGACGGCATCGATGAGCTCGGTGCCGCCGGCGGTGCGCTGGGGGTCGGCGTGGGCGGCTTCCTGCATGCCTGGACCGCGGCGTGGGGGTCGGTACTGCTGCTCCTGTTCATCGGCTTGATCGGCCTCATCTTCGTCACTCAGCTGACCGTGGGATCCGCTTCGACATGGCTCGTGGCCGCGTTGCGACCATTGGGGCGCCTGCTGCGATCTGCGGTGGTCAACCTGTTCAGCGACATCAGGGAAGCTCCGCCCCAGGCACCTGGCGCTCCCCCTCTCAGCCATCCCGAAAGCCTGCTGGACACCGATGTCGAGCCGTCGACGCCTGAGATCGCGCCGGCCACGTTCGCGGAGGACTCGCCCGTAGTGCCGGCCGGAGCTAAGGGAGGCAAGTCCCGACGTACAGGGGCGAGCGGCAAGGGTCGAGGCCAAGGGTCCAAGTGGAAGCTTCCGAAGATCGAGATGCTGGCGGCCACGCCGTCCAGGGCCATCGACAAGGCCGAAGTGGCCGAGCGGGGCCAGCTCCTGCAGGCCACGCTGGCCCGCTTCGACGTTCCCACCATCCTGCTGGAGCCCGTCGTGGGGCCGACCGTCACTCGCTTCGTGCTGGAACTGGGCGAGGGAGTGCGGGTATCTAAGCTCGAGAGCCTGCGCAAGGACATCGCCCTGGCCATGGCCTCGCCCGACATCCGCATCCTGTCGCCCATCCCCGGCCGGCGGGCCATAGGGGTCGAGGTCCCCAACCTGGACCGCCAGATTGTCCGCCTGGGCGACGTGCTGCGCTCGCCGGAAGCAGCCGACGCCGGCCATCCGATGGAGGTGGCCATCGGCCGGGACATCAACGGCCACGCCATCATGTTGAACCTGGCGACTACCCCCCACCTGCTGATCGCGGGAGCCACCGGCGCAGGCAAGTCGTCGTGCCTCAACTCGCTGATCACCTCGGTGCTGATGCGCTCCACGCCCGAGGATGTGCGCATGATCCTCGTCGACCCCAAGAGGGTCGAGATGGGCCAGTACGACCGCGTCCCCCACCTGTTGACCGCACCGGTCACCGATCCCCGCAAGGCGGCCAACGCGCTGAGCTGGGCCGTGCGCGAGATGGAGCGCCGCTACGACCTGCTCCACGAGACCAGCTTCCGTGACGTCACCGGCTACAACGCGGCTGTCGACGCCGACACTCTCGAGCCCCCTGCCGGGGCTCGGGACGCCGACGGCGAGCCTCTGGGGTACCAGCGCCTGCCGTTCGTGCTGGTGGTTGTGGACGAGCTCGCCGACCTGATGATGGTGGCCGCACGTGATGTCGAAGAGTCCATCGCCCGCATCGCCCAGATGGCCAGGGCGGTGGGCATCCACCTGGTGATCGCCACCCAGCGGCCGTCGGTGAACATCATCACCGGCGTTATCAAGGCCAACATTCCGGCCAGGCTCGCATTCGCGGTGTCGAGCCTGACGGACTCGAGGGTCATCCTCGACCAGCCCGGCGCAGAGCGGCTGGTCGGCCAGGGCGACATGCTGTGGCTCGGACCGGCTTCGTCGACTC
>VXNG01000158.1 GCA_009840695.1 Acidimicrobiaceae bacterium | reverse complement strand
GTTGCGATGGCTCAGCGTGGCGCCCTTGGGGAAGCCGGTGGTGCCGCTGGTGTATTGGATGTTGATGGCCTCACCGGCAGTGAGCTGGGCGGTGCGCTGATCCAACTGTCTCACCGGCACCTCGCCAGAGGCATCCAGCAAGTCATCCCAGTCGGCGGTGTGCAGGTAGATCACCCTCTCAGCCGGTACCCGCTCCCAGACCTCCTCGACCATCGAGCGGTAGTCGCTCGTCAAGAACGACTCCACCGCCACCAGCACCGAGAGCCCCGACTGGTTGAGCACATACTCAAGCTCCGAGGACCGGTAGGCGGGGTTGATCGTGACCAGGATCGCGCCGATGCGGGCCGTGGCGTACTGCACCAGCACCCACTCCGCGAAGTTGGGGCTCCAGATACCCACCCGGTCGCCTTTGTCCACCCCGATCCCCATCAGCCCGCGGGCCACCTGATCGACCTCGTCGGCGAACTGCGCGTAGGTGAAACGGATTCCCTGCTCGACCGATACCAGCGCATCCCGGTCGGCGTGCTCGGCGACCGTGCGGGCCAGATTCTGAGAGATCGTCTCATCCAGGAGCGGCACCGAAGTCGGACCTGAGTCCGATGACAGCTTCATGGTGGGCACCTCCATCGTTTGTCTCCTTACTTTGGTTGGGTCTCCCCTGGGGGGCTTGCTGGCTGGGTCCGTCCGACCTAGAGCGCCAAGTACTTCCTCTGGAGTGTGCGGTCGCCGCGTAGTTCCGCGGTGGCCACCTCGGCGATGATCTCGCCCTTCTCCAAGATGAGGGAACGCTGCGCGATGCGGGCCGCGAACTCGAGGTTCTGCTCCACGGCGAGCACCGCGATGCCCCTTTCGGCGTTGATCCTGCCGATCACCTCTGCGATCTCGTCAAGCACTGAGGGCTGAATGCCCTCTGACGGCTCGTCCAGCAGGAGCAGTCGGGGAGCGGTGACCAGTGCCCTGGCCAGTGCCAGGAGCTGCTGCTGGCCCCCAGAGAGGCTCCCGCCCCGGGCACGCCTGCGTTGCGCGAGCATCGGAAACTCCTCGAAGATCCTGTCCACGGCGTCGCTTCTGCGATCCCGGCGGGCTGCCGTCCCGACCCGGAGGTTCTCCAGCACGGTCAGCTTCGGGAAGACCTCGCGTCCTTGGGGCACAAGAGAGATCCCGAGCCGGGCCCGTTCGTGTGCCTTGAGCGGACCGAGGTCGGTGCCGTCGAAGCGGATCGATCCACCGGTCGTGGCGATGGCTCCGGTGATGGCCCGCATCAGGGTCGTCTTGCCGACCCCGTTTCGGCCCAGAACCGCGGCGCACTCCGAGGGTGCCAGCTTGAGGTCGATGCCGTGTAGCACCGGCGTGGCCCCGTATCCGGACCGCAGATCGCTAAGCGTCAGCATCAGCCGATCCTCCGCCGGTGACGCCGTCTGCCTCGGCACTGCTGGCGCTCAAGGGCCTGCCGGGCACTGACCCCGGGCCGCCTGCGGCGCTCCCGTTGCTGTGGTGTGCGCCCAGGTAGATGTCGATCACGCGGTCATCGCCTGAGAGCTCGTCGAATGTCCCCTGGGTGAACATCGAGCCCATGTGCAACACGGTGATCGGGGCGTCCAGTTGGCGCACGAAGTCCATGTCGTGCTCAACGACGATCACCGACGCCCTCTCGCCCAGCTCCCTGACGAGGTTAGCGGTGCGCTCCGTCTCCTCTCGCGTCATACCCGCGGTGGGCTCATCCAGTAGCACGACCGAGGGATCGGTTGACACGACCATGCCGATTTCCAACCACTGCTTCTTGCCGTGCGACAGGGTCCCGGCGGGCTGCTCCGCTTCGTCTCGTAGATCAAGCCATTCCAGCAGGCCCGCAGCTCGCCGATCGGCCTCCTCGATTTCGCGCGGCATGGCATAGCAGGCCAGCCACAGATTCTCCCTCACCGTCAGCGACTCATAGACCGAGGCGACCTGCAGCTTGGTGCCCACACCCCCGCGAGCGCGCAGGAACGGCTCGCTCTTGGTGAGGTCCTGGCCGTCGAGCATTACCGCTCCTGCGGTCGGTCTCTGGCGACCCGACAGCAGGTCTAGCAGCGTGCTCTTGCCTGCGCCGTTGGGGCCGATGAGACACGAGACGCCGCGCGGGAACTCCAGAGTCACGGCGTCCACGGCGGCCAGGCCGCCGAATCGTTTCGTCACCGCTGCTGTGGCGATCAGTCGAGCCCGCTGCTGCGCGAATTCTGGGGTCGGTGAGGCTATGGACGGCTCGAACTGGTGATCGACGGTCTCAGCGTCCGCACCGAGCCTGGTTGCGCTCAGCGAGAGGCGGCTCTGCGCCCACTTTCTCAGCTTCGAGAGGTTGGCGACGATCCCTCCGGGCAGCAGAAGCACGATCAGCACGAGAATCACTCCCAGCACGATCGGTTCGTTGTCGCCGCTGGCGCCCCCGAACCACGAGGAGAATCCCTTGACCACCAGTACGCCCACGAACGCCCCGGACACGCTGCTGCGACCTCCGACCAGCACCCAGATCACCACCAGCGCGGCCGGTGTGAGCGAGAAGACCGGCGGACTCATGAACCGCCCCCACGCCGCGAAGAGAGCGCCCGCGAATGCCGCGATCGCGCCGCCGATCGTGAACACCGCCAGCTTGTGCCACCTAACGTCGTAGCCCAGCAGCCCGGTACGGAGTTCGTTGTGCTGAAGCGCGACGGCGATGCGGCCGAAGGGGCGGCGCGACAGCACACGTATGGCCACTGCGATAAGCAGGCCCGCGGCCACGCAGAACAAGAAGAACTGGGTTCTAGTCAGCTCGTGGCTCTCACCTCCGGGCAGGCGCCAGGTGATCCGGGGGATACGAGGCATGCCGTTGTAGCCGCCGAAGGGCGCGTCGCCGATGCGGTAGGCGCGGCCCGAGGTCGAGTTCACGAAGGCGAACAGCACCAGGCTGGTGGCCAGGGTGATGATGGCCACGTACACGTCGGTGACGTTCCCGTAGAACATGAAGTAGCCCAGCAGCGCCGCGAACACCGCGCCGACAACCACCGCGACTAGTACGGCGGTCAGAGACTCGCCGGTGTTGTCGGCCAGGTTGATGGCCCAGAATCCGTAGGTGTAGCCGCCGATGCCGTATATGGCGGCCTGGCCCAGGCTGAAGATCCCGCCGTAGCCCCATACCAGCGTCAGCGACAGCGCGAGGATGGCCTGCACGGCCCAGAGCGACCATTCGAACGCGGTGAATTCCTCCACCCAGTTGCCCAGCACTGCGGCGGCCGCGAACGCTAGTGCGGCGCCGCCTAGGTCGCGCCGCACGTTGCTTCCAGCAGGCTTTGCTCCAGAGCCGGCGACCCGAGCCAACAGATCTCTCATCGCCGGAACCGGGTCCCGGTCAGCCCTTGGGGCAGGAATCGCAGAATCACGATCGCGGCCATGAGCAGCATCGCCTGTCCGATCACGGGTGTGAACCAGTTGGTGCCCACGTTCTCTATGAATCCCAGCAGCCCGCTGGCCGACACGGTGCCGGCCACGAATGACGGTCCGCCCACTATGACTGTCATGAACGCCCGGGCCACGAAGGTCTGGCCCATGGTGGGGATCACTCCCACAACCGGCGCGAGCAGCGCGCCAGCCGCGCCGGCCAGGGCCGAGCCGAGCCCGAAGGTCCACATGTTCACCCCGGAGGTGTTGACCCCGAGTCCTTCGGCCATCGTCGACGACTGGGTTGCGGCTCTGGCCAGCAGCCCGTAGCGGGTGCGGCGCATGGTCGCGTATGTCGCCAGCACGCTGGCCGCGGCTGCGGCTATGAGCACGAAGTTGTACTTCGACATGGAGAACTCGCCGACGGTGAAGTTCCCGACCGGCACCGAGATGCCCTCAGTGACCGACCCGTAGCGGTTCTCAACCGCCTGGACCATGATCAGCGACAGCCCCCAGGTGGCCAGCATGGTGTCGGCGAGGCGCCCGTACAGGTGCCGGATGATCAGCCGCTCCACAACAATCCCGAAGAGGCCCACCACCGCCGCAGCCGCTGCCATCGCTATCCAGATGTTGAGGCCGTTGCGCACCCCGGTGAGCGTCGCAAACGCGCCCAGCATGATGAACTCGCCGTGCGCGAGGTTGATCACACCGCGCATCCCGAAGATGACCGCGAGACCCAACGACACCAACGCAAGGATCGAGATCGTGGTGGCGAGGTCGAAGCCGAGGTTGAAGAGTCGGTCGGGAGCCATCGCACTCTCCCTTGCTGGCCTGGGCAGGCGGCGGATCGGATGACGGCTGCGGGAGGGCGCTGCTGCCAACGCCCTCCCGCAACTCTTGCGCTGCTAGCCGTGGGGGTCGGCTAGTAGTGATTGATGGACCGTCACAGCGTCAACTCCTCATGACGGCCGGGGCTTGTCGTTAGGGAGTGAACTGCTCATTGGTGTCGGGGTGAGCGATCAGGTCGCAAGACTGTTGCTCGAACGACGGCGGGATGTTCTCGAACGTCTCGATCACGTCGAAGCCGTTGCTGTCGTTGGCCCTCGCCAGGCTCACCGGCTGCACCAGGTGATGCGAAGGCCCGTCCAGGGTGACCGGTCCCTTGGGGCTGTCGAAACCGACGGTGCCGGTCTCCAACTCGGCGATCACCGCCTCTCGGTCGAGCGTGCCGGCACGGTTGACGGCATCGGCCCACAGGTGCCAGCCCTCCCACACGTACACAGCCAGGTCGGTGATGTACGGGTAGTCGTCGCCGAAGGCTTCATGCCGGGCCGCGGTGAACTCGGCGTTGGCAGGGTTGTCGAGCTCCTGGAAGTACGGGTAGGCCACGATGATGCCCTCCGAGGAGGCGGCGTCTAGTGCCACCTGCTCGCTCCCCAGTCCGAACGATGTCGACACCACCGGGATCTCAGCACCGGTGGCCGCGTACTGGCTGTAGAACGACATGTGGGCACCTCCCACCAGCACCGACACCACCACATCGGGATCGGCGCTCTGGACCTCAGAAATGGTCGTGCCGAACTCGGCCACATCCAGTGGGAAGAAGTCCTCACCGACAACCTCGCCTCCGGACTCGGCCGCGTAGTGGCGCACCCAGTCCGCTGAGATCTGGCCGTAGTTGTAGTCCGCGGCCAGCACATACAGCCGCGGGCCGTAATTCTCGACGGCCCACGGGATCAGCACCTGCAACTGTTGGGTGGGCACCACGCCGGTCACGAAGGTGTTGCGGTCGCAGACACCGCCCTCATACAAGACGTTGTAGAAGTACAGCAACTCAGCCTCACCGAACGTCGGCCGGATCGCTTCGCGTGACGCGCTGGTGATTCCGGCGTGGACCACGGCGAGGTCCTCCGCCACCAGTTGGTCGGCGCCGGCGATGTACTCGTTCTGATCCGACTTCGAGTCCAGTGCCACCAGCTCCAGTTGGCGTCCGAGCACGCCGCCGGAGGCGTTGATGTCCGCGATGGCAAGCCGGGTGGCGTCGGCCATCGGAGTGCCGTAGATGTTGAGCGGGCCGGTCTCGTCGAGGAGGCTCCCTACTCGGATCGATTCGCTGGTCTCGGGCGCTGCCTCGGTGGCTGCGGGCGCCTCTTCGGGCTCGTCTGAACCGTCGCCGGTGTCCACCGCGGTGGTCTCGGACGCCTCTTCGGGCTCGTCGCTGGGCGCGTCGTCTGCGTCGGGCATGCCCTCGGGCTCTGCGGGAGCGCTCTCCTGCTCCGGAGTCGCGGCGGGCGCCGGCTCGTCGGTGTCGTCACCGCAGCCTGCGGCAAGCAGCGCCAGCGCCATGGTCGCCACGGCGAGTGCCGTCCAGGTCGGGCGAACTCGGCGACGAATGGAAGTCCTCAGTGGACTCATGGGTGTATCCCCCTTCGTTGGACCCTTGGGCGCCGGCTCTCGACGCCGCGGGCGACGGCTCCACAACGCTTTGGCCGTCAGCGGAGTCGCCTCGTGCCCGGACTAATGGCGCCACGAGCGAGCGGACACACGCGAATGCAGGATCGGCTCCGAAGTACACGCGAATGCAGGTCCCGCCTGGCTTCGTCCGGCCGGTCCCTCGGGACCGAGGCAGGCGAGGTACCTGTGGGGCTACAGCAGTCTCAGATCGCGCGCCCTCGCCAGCGCCTCGATCCGGTTGCGGGCGTGCAGCTTGGTCAGCAGCGACTGGGTATAGCTGCGCACAGTGTTCTCGGCCAGGAAGAGTTCCGCCGCGATCTCCTTGCTGGTGCGCCCCAGCGCCATCACGCACAGAACCTCGTACTCCCGCTGCGTCAGCGACTCGTACATGCCGCCGTCCTCGCCTAGTCGCAAGGCGCGGGCCCTCGGGTCCTCCACCAGAGAGGGGTCCACATAGAGTTCGCCAGCCAGCACCCTTCGCAGTGCTTCGACGAGGTTGCTGGCGTCCTTGAGCACGATGCCCACGGCGCCGGCGTTCAGGCAGGCGCGCAGCGGCTCGCGGTCGTCGAATGCGGTGTGGATCACCACCCGAGAGTTCCCCGACACATCTTGCAGAGACCGGCACAGGTGCGGCGCGAAGTTGTCGCCGAGCTTGAGGTCGAGCACCACCACATCCGGTGCCAGGCGTCTGGCCAGGTCAACGCCCTCCTCGCCGGTGGTGGCCTCGCCTACGAGCTTGAAGTCCGTCTCAGCCGCCAGCAACTGGCGCACCCCGTCGATCACTACCGGATGATCATCGATCACCAAGACAGACGCCGCTGTGGCGTGAGCTCGTTCGGGCGTGGCTTGGTACATCGGGGGTCTGTTCATGGTGTTGCCCGCTGGTAGTCCGGCGCTCACTCGGCTGCGTCAACGGGCAGGGTGATGCGAACCGTGGTGCCCCCGTCCTCGCCGGGCCTCACTTCCAGATCCCCTCCCTGACGCTGGGCCTGGCGCAGTATCGACGCCAGCCCCCAGTGGCGCTCGCCACGTGGTACGACGGCGAGTTCGAAGTCATCGGGCAGCCCGCTGCCGTCGTCCTGGATGACTAGCGACACCTCCGACACGCCGAAGTGCAGAGTCGCCACCACCAGCGACGCATCGGCATGCCGCTCGATGTTGAACAGGGCTTGGCGCGCCGCTCCCAGCAGCGCCGCCTCCGCACGTGGTGGCAGTGGGCGAGCGACGCCGCGCACCACGAAATGGGTTGCGACACCCGAGCGGGCGGTCAGATCGTCGATCTCTCGCTGCAGGGCGGTGGCCGCGGCTTCGTCCGAGGATCCGGGCCCCAGCACCTTGAACGCTTGACGCATCCGCTGTGCCGCCTCCTGGGCTTGATGTTCGATGCGCTCTGCGACTGCCACCAGATTCTGGTCCCCGCCATCGCGCAAGCGCTGAGCTGCGCAACTGATGGAGAACAGCAGCTGTCCCACGTCGTCGTGCAAGTCGCTGGCGATGCGCTGTCGCTCGGCGTCGACACGGTGCCGGATCGTGGCCGACGCATGGATCGACGCGGCCATCATCGGGGCCACATCCTGGGCGGCCCTCTCGAGGACGAGCTTGGCCCTATCGCCGATGGAGCCTATGGAGCGCAACCCGCCGTACAGGAGGCCCACCAACTCGTTCTCATGCTCGACCGGCACGGCCACCATCCCGCCGAGTCCCTCGGCGCTGACCACATCGATGAAGTGGTTGGTTATGCGTGGGTCGTCGAGGTAGCTCTGGACCTCCACCGGCCGGCGCTCAACCATCACCCGGCCCCCCAGTCCCTTACCGGTGGACACCATTACCTCGCGGAATCGCTCGGTGCGGGCCCCGTGCACGCCTCTCATGGCGAGGTTCGTGGAGCCCTCCCGCACGGCCACCGACACCAGAGGAAGTCCCAGCAGGCGATACAGGTCCAGCGCGGTGCGCTGCGCGAGAGCCGCTGGGTCCAAGAACCCGACCAGGGTCTGGCTCAGGTCAGCCAACCGCTCCAAATCCTCGGTCTCGACGAGTTCGATGGCGCCTTCGAAGCGGCGACCCATTCCTAAGCCGGCCATGACTCGACCACCTTCCGAGAGATCGACGGCCTAGCCGCTAGTCAAGCACGGATCCGTGCGACGGTCCCGGCCTCAGGGCCTAGCCGCCGACCCGGGTCTTGGCCGTAGGCGACAAGGCGAAGCCCCCGACCAGTTGCTCGTAGGCCCGGCCGACCCGCAGAAGCGTGGCCTCGTCCCACTGTCGCCCGACGACGCTCATTCCCACGGGCATGCCCTCCCCGCCGGCCACCGGGATGGTGAGGTCGGGATTCCCAGTCACGTTTGAGACCGCCGTGTTCGGGATCATCTCCAACGCACGGGCGACGTACTCGTCCACGGCGGCGTCTGAGGACGGGATCTCCTTGGCCGGGAAGGGCAGCGTCGGGTAGCACAGCACGTCGTAGTCGGCCAGGGCCGCGTCCACGGCGGCGTTGATCTGGGGCCGCACATTGGAGGCCCGAGCGTATGTCGCGCCACCTTCATGGCCGAAGGCGTAGTCGGCGCAGAGCATGACGAACTTCAGCGTCTGAGAGGTCAGATGGGCATTGGTGCGCCAGCCGCGCATGGTCTGCGCCATGAGTTCAGGATCGAAACGGCCCCGGTAGTTCATGCCGTAACCGTTGCCACGGATCATCTGCCACATCGCGCCGTCAGTGGCGATCACGTTCCAGACGTGCAGCGCGTCGCGGTGCTCCGGTATCGAGATCGTTTCCACCACCGCGCCGGCGTCGGCCAAGCGGTTGGCGGCCGTCTCGACGAGGGCGTCGGAGTCCGGGTCGCTGAGGCCGTCGAAACCGAACCCCTCGGCCACAACACCTACCCTGAGACCCTCGATGCCGTCGTCGAGCCCCGCTGTGTAGTCGATGCCGGAGGGAGCGTGGGGCTGGCGAGGGTCGTTGCCGTCGGGGCCGGCGATGACGGTCAGGAACGTGGCCAGATCGGTCATGTTTCGGGCCACCGGTCCGAGGTGGTCGATAGTCCACTCGATCGGATAGGCGCCGGTGTATGGCACCAGCCCGAACGTCGCCTTCATGCCGACGTTTCCGCACCAGGCCGACGGCATTCGGATAGACCCGCCCTGGTCCCCGGCAATGGCCATGTCCACCTCACCAGCCGCCACGAGGGCGCCGCTGCCACCCGAGGAGCCGCCCGCCGTGCGGCTGGGGTCCCACGGGTTGCGGATCGGGCCGGTGGCACAGGTGTGGCTGGCTCCGGAGAAGCACAAGTCCTCGCACGCGGACTTGCCCACGATCCTTCCGCCAGCTTCGAGAATGCGGGTAACCACTGTCGCGTCGCGCAAAGGCACATAGCCCTCCAAGATGCGCGACCCATTCATCATGGGAACCCCAGCGACGGTGACGTTGTCTTTGATGGCGAACGTCTTGCCGGCCAGCGGGCCAGAATCCGACTCTTGAATGTCGCAGCGGTAGTACCAGGCGCCCAACTCGTTGTCGGCGTCGTCGGGCCGGTAGCTCGACCGCTCCGGCATCGAGGGCTTGGAGGCGTCGTACATGGCATCCACCTGCTGGTAGGACCCCAGAGCGCCCTCAATGAGTGCCTTGAAGATCGCCAAGTCACCGTCACCGATGTCCAGGTCCCACCTCTGCGATATGGCCCGAAGATCGTCCAGTTCAGGTGCAGGAATCGGCATCGTCTTCCCTTTCGTTGCTGCCTGAGGCGACTGGCACCGCGCCGGCTCACGCCGCCGTGGCGACACTAGGTTGCTGCGCCAGAGTCTTTGACCTGCAAATGCAGGTATCTGCAGACCCTCATCGAGCGAAGGTGTCGACAGTCACTCGGAGGGGAGCTAGCAAGTAGCCGTGACCAACATGAGTTCTCGTCCCTCTGTACTGCCGTCGCCGACTGCCGGCGGCGCGATCTCTTCGAGCTGAGCGGATCAGGGCCTTCCGCGCCGCGATGACAAGAGCTGAGAGCTTCCTCGCGGAGCTGACCGGGGGGACCTTTCGGGAGTGGTCGCAGGAAGTCGTAACAGCTGACCCGCTGGCGTTCGGCGAGGAGCAGGCCTACGCCACCCGGCTGGCAGAACTCCAGGCCGATAACCCGCTGGCTGAGGCAGCCAGGGTCGGATTCGGAACCATCGGTGACCACGCCGTCGCGTTGGTCTCCAGCGACTACGAGTTCGTAGCGGGCACGCTTGGCATCGCCGCGGCCGAACGGGTAGCCCGCGCCTTCGGGATCGCTACAGTCTCCCGAAGGCCGGTCATCAGCATCTGCCAATCGGGCGGGACTCGAATGCAGGAGGGCACGCCCGCCTTCATCAAGATGCTGTCCATCGGCGCGGCCATCTCCGAGCACCGCCAGGCCGGGCTTCCCTATCTGAGCTACCTGATGGATCCCACGATGGGCGGAACGCTCGCCGCGCTGGGCACGCAGGGCCATCTTGTGTGGGCTGCGCCGGGTGCTTCGATCTCGCTGACGGGTCCCCGGATTGTGGAGGCAGTCACAGGCCGCCCGTTTCCCCGCGACGAGATCAGTGCCGAAGCCGGTTTGCGGCGGGGACTGGTCGACGACATCGTTCAGCCCGGCGAACTGGCCCTTCGAATAGCTGAGTGGCTTGACATCGTCAGTCCCAAGGTTGCGTCCCCTGTGATCTCGGCGAGGCCGTCAGTTCCGGCACCGGCTGAGACTCAAGCCCAGCCACCGCCTGACGCGTGGCGCAGCGTGATTCGATCGAGGGCGCGAGACCGCCCGTCGATCGAATCGGTGATCGAGGCATCGGGCGCGCCCCTGATAGAGATTCGCGGCGACCGCGCTGGTTCGGACGATCGCAACCTGCTGGCGGGATTCACCAGTCTCGG
>VXNG01000232.1 GCA_009840695.1 Acidimicrobiaceae bacterium | reverse complement strand
CCGGAGTGGCCATGGGAGAGTCCTCGTCATAGAAGTTCTTCCAACCCCAATAGAACCGGTCGGCGTCTTGTTTGCCGGTCAAGGCGTTCCAGGTGTCGTGCTTGGCCGTGAGCGTGCCCTGGCCGTCCATCTGTATCAGCACCGCCAGCTCCGGCGGAGTCGCGATCTGGTCCCGGTTGGTGATCATCGAGAACCGGAACTGGTGAACGACCAGCAGCTTCTGGGGAAGGGCATCGTCCCGGACAATCGACGCCAGCCACTCCACAACTTCATTGATCTCCGCCGCGTCCACAGTGCCGATCTGGGCCAGATGGAACTGGTGGGGCTTCAGCCGCCACTCAGGGTCCAGCGCGAGTCCGACATGGGGTTGACGCAGGAACTCCTCGTAGATCCTGGCCTGCGAAAGGAAGTCGGATCTGCCGGGTTGAAGGTCCAGCACCACATAGGCTCCGTTGGCCGCGGCCGCCTCAACCCAGGGCCTGATCACATCGCGAGCGGTCACCCCGGAATAGTCGCCGTCCGCGCTCGGGGAGGCGGACGCGACGGTGGCGATGATCTCGAACGTGGGCACCACGATCGATCCGTCCGCCCCGTAGCCCTCGGCGATGGACCGCAGGCGCTCGATCCCCTCCTCGGCACTCTGTTCGCCCAACACCCCGAGCACCGACGTCGACGGGTGGCCGTAGGCCGCCACCAGGCGGCGGCCGGGGCCCGCGGTGCCGGGCTCGAACATCAACAGCCCGCCGCCGGGCAGCTCGTCGTTGCGGCGGACTACATCCAGCTGCCACCGGGCATCCTCGCCGAACTCCGACAGCAACTCCACCTCAGACGCGCCCGATATCGCCTCGCGTGCCCACGGCGCCAGCCCGCGCAGGTCGCCGGCTACCGGCACCACGCCCACCCCGATCTGTCGGGCTACTGCGGCCAAGGCCTCAACCTGCTGCGCAGCGTCCACCAGCCACACCCGCTCGAATGACGCCCGCTCGGGCAGCAGAACCGCCGCCTCGTCGACGGCAAGGTGCTCCACCTCGGACGCAGGCAGCCGATTGCCAACGAGACCCTCGTCGATTCCAGCCGCCACGATGCGTTCCGGGTGAAGACGCCTGACCTCGTCCACCAACACGGCGCTGAGCTCAGAGCCCGCCGACAGCAGCAGCGGGCCATGTAGGCCCCGGGTCACCAGTGCCGCAATCGCCGAATGGTCGCTGGCGAGAGCCAACCCCACCTCGTGGGCGCAGACATAGAGGGCTTGCGACATCTCGATGCTGGCAGGAGCCGGTGAGGGGTCGGAGACCACGAAACTGCCGGATTCGCGAGGCGAGCAGTCGCGCAGAGGCACCCTCGCAGCCCGGGCATCCGACTCGGCGACCGCGAGGCCGATTGGGCGGCCCTCGACTGGGCGGTCTTCGACTCGGCGCTGCGAGTGCCGCGCCGGCACGGTCGAGACTTCGCCATTTGCAGCCGCCAGTAGTTCGGCTGTGTCACTGGGCGTCGAGTCGGCAGTTTCCAAGTCGAACACGGCCCCAATCCCCAGAACCTCCGGACGCGCCGAGGCGTGATCGAGGTTCGCCCCGCTGGCCGCAAAGACAGGTGTGGCGGCCCGCCGATCAGCGTCATCCGCCAAACACGACGACAAAGACACGAGCCCGGCACAGATACAAGCGCACGCAGCCGCGCGAAAGAGATGGTGACGCCGTTTCGACACAGCTAGAGCAAGTGTTTGCCCCGAACTCGGTGCCGATTGGCGGACATAAAGGAATCAAGCATGTTTGCGCACAGTATCTCTGTCACAACCTCTGTAGGTGGACGCTAGTCAGCTAGAAGCGCTGCATCTCAGATGCTTCTATGCCTGCACCTTACGGCAGACCTAACAGTTGTCAGATACGATCAGTCAATATGAGCAGAACCGGCAGAATATGAGCCTGGTCGGTCGCTCACGGAGAGGTCGCAGGCCTCATCCAGCCGCCGAATGTACACATACTCCGAGCTAGAGACGATCGCCGCCGCGGGTGGGTACACCATCGGCACGCGTGACATCAGCCGGATCACCGCCGCCCACGTACACCAGCTCTACGCCGGCCTGGTCAACGCCGGCAGCAACGAAGCCGCACAGGCCATGTTCGTCATGTCCAGGCTCCGGCACTGGCTCGTGCATGGGGGCGCAGAGCCGCCCCCCGTGCGTGGCGCGGGCTTCGTGCGCAGCGATCGCCAGGTGTGGATCGCCTACACGACCTACGAGTCCCCCGCACTCGTCCGTGGTCGACGCTCCGTTCTCGCCGATCTACAGCGCTTTCTCGCGGTGGCGGCAAGCCCGCACTACGACGGATCTCTGCGGGTGAAGACCGATCCGCCGATCCATCTGATCGAGGACGGCGGCATCGTATTGCGGTCGCGCCTGGGCAGTGTGACGTTGAGCCGTCAGGCTGCGCTCGTGGTTGAGCAATGGTTGGCGGTCACGATGCGGGACAAGGACCGCCGCGGAGTGCTGTGCCTGCCGGGCCCATGGCAATAGCGGCTGAACACCGAATGCCACGCAAGCCCGCGGCCGCCACCGGCTAATCGTGGGGTTCCGGAGACGGCGCGCCGGGCGGCCCTTACCTGTCGGGTGGGGTAGTGCCCGGCGGAGCGGTGCCCGGTGGTCTGGGTTGGCCCGGCGGGGTGGCCCGCGGTGGGGCGGTGCCCGGTGGTCTGGGTTGGCCCGGCGGAGCAGCGCCTGGCGCCGTGCGCTGACCCGGTGGGGTAGTGCCCGGTGGGGTGCGCTGGCCCGGTGGGGCGGTGCCGGGTGGTCTGGGTTGGCCTGGTGGAGCAGCGCCTGGCGCCGTGCGCTGGCCCGGTGGGGTGGTGCCGGGTGGTCTGGGTTGGCCTGGTGGAGCAGCGCCTGGCGCCGTGGGTTGGCCCGGTGGAGCAGCGCCTGGTGGGGCGGTGCCCGGTGGCACGGGCCAGCCGGGTGGATGCATGGCCGCCTGGCGCGGATCCATATGGCGTTGGGCTGCGCCCGCGGGTCGCTCAGGCTCGTCCGACCGCCGCCGCCGGCTGCGTGGTCCAGGACCGTGCAGCGGCCGACGGTAGTCCTCGTAATCTTCGGGAACCAGCACGAACTCGGGGTGCGACTCGATGCCGAGTTCCCCGACGTCCTGGCCGACATACTCGACGTCACGGGACACGCGCATACCGACCGTGAGGTCCAGCGTCTTCCACACAATGAACGAAGCCCCGAACGAGAACGCCGCGACCGACCCCACACCCAACAGCTGCACACCGAAGTCGGCGCCTGCAGCGATGCTCGCAGCCAGCGTCCCCCAGATGCCCGAGACCAGGTGCACAGGGATGGCGCCGACCACGTCGTCCAGCCTCAGCCGCTCCATCAGCTTGGTCGCCAACGAACAGAGCAGGCCGCCCACCGCGCCGATGACGATCGCCCACCCGCTGTTGGAGATGTTCGGGCCGGCGGTGATCGCTACCAGTCCGGCCAGTGCGCCGTTGAGACTGGAAGCGAGGCCCAGCCGACCGAAGATCGGGCGGGCGACGACAACGGCGGCAACCAGCCCGCTGGCCGCCGCGAGGTTGGTGTTGGCCAGAACGCTGCTCATCATGACCACGTCTGTCGGAGTGGCAAGAGCTAGCTGCGACCCTCCGTTGAACCCGAACCACCCCAACCACAGGATCAACACTCCCAGCGTCACTACGAGCACGTTGGAGGGCGGGGTGGCCTTCACGGTTCCGTCGGGCCGGAACTTGCCGCGGCGGGGTCCGACCACCAGCAGCGCGGCCAGCGCCGCGCACCCGCCGGTGATATGCACGACCGTCGAGCCGGCGAAGTCCTGGAAGCCCCGCTCGTCGAGCCAGCCGCCGCCCCACGCCCACGCTCCCACAATCGGATAGATGAACGAGGTGAGCACGAGCGTGAAGGCCCAGAACAGCCACAGCTTGACCCGCTCGAGGATGGCCCCGGAGACGATCGATGCGGTGGTTGCCACGAACAGCATCTGGAAGAACCATCCCGACATCGCGGAATGGCCCCTGCCGAGGATCTCCTCCATGCGGCCTGTCGCCCCGTCGAACAGGGTCAGCTCGGCTTCGGTGGGGCCGTACAGGAACCGGAATGTGCCGACGAAACCGTCGACATCGACGTACATGAGGTTGTAGCCCACCACGAAGTACGCAAGCCCGGCGATGGAATAGATCCCCACGTTCTTGAGGCAGATCATGGAAGCGTTCTTGGTGCGAACCGAGCCGGATTCGAGCATCGTGAATCCTGCGCACATCCACATCACAAGCACGCCCCACACCAGGAACGAGAACGAGTTAAGAATGAACTGGATGTCCGGATTGCCAGTCGGCGAGGCATCGCCGGCCTGCGCTGCGCCGGCAACACCGGGCAGAACCGCCGCCCAGAACCCGAGCACCAGCGACGATGCAACCGCGACCTTGACGATGCGTCTACGGGTTACCCGCATTACCTCTCATGGGCTAGGGGCCGCAACACCACAACGTCGTGTCCCAGCACTGATTGCACGCTGCACCGTATCGTGCAGACACACAATCCCACAACTCATAAAGATAATCACATATAGGCCGAGCCAAAGGCCGCTATCAGATTGTGGTGGACCTGATGACCGAGGGCGCGGAAGAGACTGTGCTCGCGTTTCGCGCCGCCTTCCCCCGAAGGACTCACGGCCACAGCTCAGATGTGGGACTGGTCGGGTTGCTCGGGTATGGCCATCCGGTAGCCGACGTGGGGAATGGTGGTGATGTACTTCGGGTCGCGGGCTTTGTCGGCCAGCTTGTGGCGGAGGTTCATGATGGTGGTGCGGATGCGGCTGGCGTCGGCGGTGTCGTCGCCTGTCCAGATCCTCGCCAGCAGCTCGTCATGGGTGAGCAGGGAGCCGGCGTTGGAGGCGAGTTCTGTGAGCAGCCGGTACTCGATGGGGGTGAGTTCGACAGTGCGGCCCGCGACGGTGACGAGGCGGGCGGCATAGTCGATGGCCAGGTTGCCGAGCTTGAACCCGACGGAGGTCGCCGGGCCCGCCCGCGGGGCGGGTGCGGCGGCTGCCGGGCCGCGCCGGGCGCGGAGGGCGGCTCTGACCCTGGCTGCGAGTTCAGTGGGGGAGAACGGCTTGACGATGTAGTCGGTGGCGCCCATCTCCAACGCTTTGGCGACGACGCTGTCTTGGCCGTAGGCCGACAGGAAGATGACCGGGATGTCGCGGACGGCGAGCAGGTCGCGCATCAACTCGATCCCGTCGGTGCCTGGCAACATCAAGTCCAACAGCACCACATGGGGGTCGGTCCTGTCGATCAGGTCGGCGACTTCGTTGGGGTTGCCGGTCACGGTCGGTTCGTAGCCCGCGCCGGCCAGCGACTCTCTGATGTGTTTGAGTTCGCGCGGGTTGTCGTCGACGGCCAGCACCCGCGTGAGGTCGCTGCCTGGGCCGCCGTCCTGGTGGCTTGCGAGGCGGTCCGAGCCGTCGGAGGCGTGAAGCGTGAACGCGAGCCGGCTGCCCAGCCCCGGCCCGTCGCTCTCTGCCCAGATTCGGCCGCCGTGGGCCTCCACGATCCCCTTGCAGATGGCCAGGCCCAGCCCCAGGTCTTGGCGCCGGTCCTGGCCCGGGGGGTGATGGTACTTCTCGAACAGGCGCCCGAGTCTGTCCGCAGTGAATCCACGGCCGTTGTCAGCGACGGAGACCTCCACGGACTCGCCGTCGATCCGTGCCTCGATGTGGATGATCGACTCGTCATGGCAGTGGCGGGCGGCGTTGAACAACAAGTTGTTGAGCACTTGCACGATGCGGCGCGTGTCGGCAATGACGAGAGGCAGATCCGGTTGCAGATCGACACGCACCGGCTGGTTGCCGCCCGCGCCTGCGAACGTGTCGCGGGCCTCGTCCACCAGCCGGGACAGCTCGGCCGGCTCGGGATCCACCGACAACGTGCCCGTCTCGATCTGCACCATGTCGATCAGATCCGCGAGCAGGCCTCGCATGTGGTCGGCCTGCTGGTCGATTATCCGGGCGAACTGGTGCATCTCGGCCGGGTCGAGCGAGGAGCGTGACTGCAGCAGCGTGGTGGCCGATCCCTTTATGCTGGTCAGCGGCGCCCGCAGCTCATGGCCGATCATGGCTAGGAATTCGGCCCGGAGCCGCTCGGCCTCGGCCAGCGGCCCAATGTCTTGGCTCGTCACCACCAGCGACACCACCCTGCCGTCGGCTGAGCGGATCGGGGTGACGTTGACCACCGCGGTCAGCTTGCGGCCGTTGGGGAGTTCGACGGTAATCCGCTCACCGCGTACGGTCCTCCCCGACGCCAGCATCGACTCAAACGAAAGACGGTCGCAAGCGATCTCCTGGCCGTCGGTCCGCCGGATGGTGCCGCCGCTGATGAGCCCCTGAAGCGAGCGGACCGCCAGGCCCATCTCCTCCATGAGCCTGCGCGCCTCGCGGTTGGTCGACTTCAACTCGCCGCTGACGGCATCCAGGATCAACACCGCCGCCGGAGCAGTGTCCAGCACCGCTTCCAGGTCGTTGCGGGCCTGCTGCTGGTCGCGGTAGCGGCGAGCGTTGGAGATCGCCAGCGCAGCCTGCGACGCGAACATGACCAGCGTGTCCTCGTCAGCGGCGGAGAACCCGCCCGGCTTCTCCGAGACATAGATGGCCCCCAACAGCTTGCCCTGATGCCTCACCGGCGACCCCAGGAACGCTAGGGCGTCGCTCACTGGGAACGGCGGCGCGTACTCCGGAGCGCCACAGTCGCGCAGATAGCCCTGCAAGTCGTCGAGACGCACGGGCTCGTCAAAGCAGTTGATCGCATCGAAGATCTCCCAACGGCTGGGCAACTCCCAGAACTCGCTGTCCTGTTGCTCTGTCATGCCAGCCGACAAGAAGTCCACCGGATGGCCTACGTCGTCGATCAGCAAGATCACCCCGTAGGCGGCGCCCGTCAGCGCTCTGGCGCTGTCCAGTGCCCCGTGAAGAACAGCCTCCACCTCGAGGCTCTCGCCCAGGCGCAGGCTCGCCGCGCCCAGCCTCGACAGCCGCTCCCGAAGGGCCTCGACCTCCGGGCCCGGACCGTCCACTGCGTCCGTCAGACCCATGCGCCAACGGTGCTGCCACGCGGGTGCAGCAAGCAAACCATCAACCAGTTATACCCCAGCGCCCCGCTCCTTCAACGCGTCAGGCGGCACCTTCAAGAAGGGTGTCGCGCCGCGTGCGGAAGAGTTCAGGACACGACCGACTAACCGGCCAGGTGACGTGGGCGGATCTCAGCTCGACGGTTTGACGGTGCTGACCCGCATCTCGTGCACTTCTATGCCGACGGGTTCCGTCTCCACGTAGTTGCCCGAGGACCGGGTTCTGATGCACTTGACCCTGACGTCGACCGGTGGGCAGCGGGCCTGGAGGGACAGCGTCGAGAAGAGCGTGTCTTGGGCGGTACGAGGTATTAGCGCGTCCATGGCGGCGTTGATGCCAGCCTCTTGCGGAGTGGACACCCCGAGGTCGAGCAGGAGCTGATTGCGTTGGGAGGCGCTCAAGCCGCTGAGGTATTGGTTGATTCTGGCTGCCTCGGACGAACCAATCCACTGCCTGTTCCCGGCGTCTGTGGGCCTCCACGCTCCCGCGCCGGTGAGCCTGTAGTAGCCGGCCTTGGGAGCCTGCCACCTGCACCAGGCCGGCAAGTGGACACTGCTGTCGCAGCTCACCTCCTGCGTCATCTCGGCGGTCCGGGCCTCTTGCTCAGCCGCGCTGAGGCTGGGCCACCACTCAAAGCCCTGGGCCCCGGTGCGGCGCTCCCTCTCGGCTTGGGTGTTGATGTTGTGCCACCACTGGAGAGCGTCGGCTCCGAACAACTCGTTGATCTCCATGAGATCGCTTGGGTTGTCGGGCCATAGTTCGCGCACGATGATCTTGAACAGCGGCAGGTAGTAGAGGAAGCACTCACTGGTTCCACTGATGGTGTTGTCCGCTAGATCAGTAACGCTTCCGTATGCAATGGCGTCGTCTGGGTGGTTCCACAGCCGCAGGATGTTGTCGGGCTCGGCTGAATCTGGTTCCGGGTATTCGACGACCGTCCGGCTCGAAGTCCTGAGTCTGGATCCCCAGGTGTATCCGTAGCGCTGAGTCCGGTAGCTCGTGGGGATGTCGTGGATCTCTATGACGATGGCCGAATTGACGACGGCCAGTTGCGAGAAGTGACTCGATGACCAGGTGAGGCGTCCGGGTGACGGATCGGGGCACGGGGGGTCGAGCGCTGCGCAACCCGGATGATCGGCAAGCGACTCCACCCCCGGGTATGGGGGATTCGGGTATATGGTGCCGCCCGATACGGGGTAGCACGCCGAGTTGCCGACGAAGAAGTCGCTCTCCTCCCTGAGGATGGCCTTGAGCGAAACGTTGACTGATCGGGATCGGGATTCCTGGGTGGGTTCGTCGGTGAGGTCCACAGGGCACGAACTTGGAATGGGCTGGAACGGCAGGATCGCGCAGGGCTCGCACAGAGCGGTCCGGACATCCTCCAGCGAGATTCTGTGGGCTGCATAGGCCGCTTGGAGACTGCGGCAATTGATGGTCTTGGCCACGACGCTGCACCCGCCGGTGAGACTCGCTCTCTTGATGCACAACACCCACATGTTGGCGCAGGACGCTCCCGGCGCATGGCAGCTCACGTCAAGAAGTGACGCGTCATAGGTGCACCAGTAGTTGGTAGTGGCGACCGGTGATATGCGAGCTGGAGTGTTCCACGGGTCGTAGCTGCTGTATGCGACGCTGTCGACGAAGTCCTCGCCGGCATAGTCGGCGCAACTCACGATGCGGAGGGTGGGCGCTCCCGCACCGCAGGCAGGATGGACCATTCCAGGATGCGTGGTCGGAAGCTGGTAGCAGGTGTTGAACTCGTTGCGGGGAATGGCGTTGGAGGGGCATGTCCATGAGCGGCGTTCGACCGTCCTGCAAGTCGTGGGACTGATCCGGACGCCGGAGGGGCAGATCGCGTTCTGGATGATGCGGCATCGCACACCGTCGTTGTCTACGACCACGCCGGTCATGGCCGTGCATGCGGCATAGTTCGGATCGGAGCTGGCCACGCTGATCTCACATAGTTCCGGATACTGGGCGGAAAGCTGCAGGAATTGGCTGCTGTCCCACGGGGTGGCCAGGCAGGGGGGGATCAGCAACTCGCACTCGGTCGAGGTTGCGTGACCCGGATCCGAGGGCCGGGGTGTCCAGGGCGCGGGCGTGGTCGGGCAGTTGTCGGGTGTGCCCGGCACGACGGAGCCGATCTGCGCTAGGGCCTGACTCGTTCCGGCGAGTTCTCCCAGCGGCCCTAGCAGGTCGGGAGACTCGATCGGGGCCACTGCTCCGATCAGTGCGAGCATCGCTGCGAGGAGCCACCTGGCCAGGGAGGGGCGGCGCCGCGGTGTCGAGCGCGCTGTCATCGAGGCCAGTCCCGGGGGCATTCGTGGGGGCCGTCGGTCGGGGGAGAGTCGCATATCTCGCCGGCTTTGAGGACTGCGCCCAGCGATTCCCAGATCTGGCCCTCGGCTACCCAGGTCAGCATGTGGTCCTCCCACTCGAGGGCCCAGTCGTAGAGTCCTGAGCAGTCCTGGGCCGGGCGGTGCGAGGCGTCGGACACCCGGTAGGAGATGTCGGTGACCGGGTCCTCGAGGCCGCGGGTGACGGCAAGGAGATAGGCTTGGAGGCGGAACGGCGCCTGGGGGGTCTGGAGCAGGACGCCGTCGGTGCCGACGACTGTCGCGTAGCCGGGCGTTACGCAGGCCACTGACAGCGCGGCGTTGGGGCTCGCTCCGATAATCCACACCTCGTCGGGGTAAGCGGCCGGCTCGGCCCGACGGGTGCCCGTGTCGATGTAGGACTGGAGCACGCCCAAGGCGTCGGAGCGGGCCGGCTCAACCGCAGCGGTGGCTACGCACAGCTGGGCCAGGGGGCTCGGCTCTGCCAGGGCGCGGGAGAGCTGGTGCTCGTAGCGCATGACGCTCAGCGCGGCCGCGGCGACGAAGTCGCCCAGCACGGCGATGTCGACGCCGACGGCCGGTTCGGCGATGCCGTCGAGCTCCCAGGCGGTCCCGCACGCCTCGGGCGGGAAGGCCCAGTCGAAGTCGGAGGTCCACACGGGCAGGTACTGGGCCCTCAGGTGCCCGAGGTCGGTGCTGGGCTCGGCGTTGGGGTCCAGGAAGGTCGGCTGCCGGCTGGCTGAAGGGATCTGCACCACCACGGGAGCCTCGTCGCCGACATAAGCGCTGCTGCTGCCGGCGGATGCGGGCGCGCCGGTACCAGGGCTGCCGGCACTCGGGCTCGATCCGGGCGCGCAACTGACCGCGGCCAGCACCGCGGCCACCGCTAGCGTGGCTGTGATGACCCGGCCGGCCCTGGCCACCTCTGTCGAGTTCTCGGCCCTAGTTCAGCTTCGCCGATCTCGCTGGGGCTAGCGCGCTGCGGCGGTCTGGGCGCCGAAGCGGACCGCGGCCTCCATGGAGTCGAACCGGCGCAGCACCTCGCCCTCCACGGCCCTCACTGCGGGGTCGTCGGGATGGCGGGGCCTGGGCAGGTTGATGGGGATGTCGTCGAACACCACGCCGCCGGGGCGCAGCATCACGATCCGGTCGGCGAGCTCGACGGCCTCGGACACGTCGTGGGTGACGAACAGCGCCGTTTTGCGGGTGTGCAGCCACACCCGCTGGAGGTACTCGCGAAGCGACCGTCCGGTGAGGGCGTCCATGTGGCTGAAGGGCTCGTCCATCAGCAGGATGTCGGGGTTCACCAGGA
>VXNG01000023.1 GCA_009840695.1 Acidimicrobiaceae bacterium | reverse complement strand
CCCCAGTCCCGCCCCGCGCCGGGGCCGGCGCACCATGCATACCGCCACGGCGCTGGCGGTGGCGGGCACCCTGATGGTGGCGCTGTTCGCAGGAACGCTGCTCGATCTCTCGACCGACGCTGCCGAGAGCCTGCGCAACCCGGCCAGCTACATCGCGGCGGTCCGGCCGTGAGAAAGTACCCGGGAACGCCGCGGCGGGTGGTGACCACCGCCGGTCTCGTCATGGTGTGGTGCGGCCTGTGGGGCTCTGTGTCGATCGCCAATCTGGCCTCCGGCCTGGCCCTCTCCGTCGTCGTGCTGGCGGCCGACCGGGGACCTACGGCCCGCCACGTGATCCGTTTCCGGCCCCTGCTCAAGTTCGCTTGGCTGGTCCTCGTCGACCTCGCCCGCTCGACCGTCAATGTGGCCATCGAGATCGCCACGCCCAACGACGGCACGGAGGAGGTCATCGTGGCCGTCGATCTGCCGGCCACCGGCAGCGAGCACATGCTGCTCCTGTCGGCATCGATCACGCTCAGTCCCGGGACGGCGGTCGTCGATGTCGACCGCTCTTCGGGCCGCTACTACATCCACCTGCTCCACGGCCGCCTGAGCGACGAGACCGTGGCCCACGCCCACAAGCTCGCCGAGCTGGCCTGCGAAGCCCTGCCGACCTCCAGTCCGATGGGCGCCGCGCAGGCATCCGTCCGATGATCGCGTTGGCCGCCGCCGGCTTCGCGGCTGCTGGACTCTGCGCCGTCTACCGAGTGGTGCGCGGCCCGAGCCTGGCCGATCGAGTGATCGGAGTGGAGGTAGCCCTCGTCTCCCTTGCCGGCGGCATCGTCATCGATGCCACCGCCCGCAACAGCCACACCCTTCTCGCGATCATCACCGTGATCGCCCTGGTCGGGTTGGCGGGCACGTTCGCGGCCAGCCGGTTCCTCGAGCGCGACGCCGACGGCGGCAGGACCACGCCATGAGGGTCGCGG
Organism: Acidimicrobiaceae bacterium; assembly: GCA_009840695.1. Next base: position 9,913 of record VXNG01000023.1, on the reverse strand, counting down.
CCGAGGTCGTGATTGTTGCCGGTGCGGCCATCGCAGTTCTGGCCGGTATCGGGCTGCTCCGGTTCTCGACGCCGTTCGCGCGGATCCAGGCCGCCGGCAAGGCCAGCCCGGTGGCCCTGCTGCTGATGTCGGTGGGGGCCGCTCCCCTGCTCGGTTGGCGCGGATTCGCCTACCTGGCCATCGCGGCAGGCGCGATGATCGTCACCCTGCCCATCGTCGCGCATCTGCTGCTGAGGGCCGTCCACCGGACCGACCGCATCGACCACCTCGCCATGGACGATCTGGCCGCTGACGAGAGCGGAGCCGGAAGGGCCCGCGGCACCAGCGCGCCGCCGGAGGACGATCGGTGATTGTTGATGCCATGCCCGAGGCGACTGGGGCAGCGCCTGACTAGCGCAGGAAGGCGAGATGCACCTCGGTGCCTTCCGGACCCGACCGGAAGTGGGACTCGTCGGCGAGTGTCCGGATGATGGAAATGCCCATCCCCGACTCCCGGCCCAGCCGGGCAGGCGACTCCGGGGGCGGCATCTCGGGCAGCGCCTCCACGTCGAAACCGGGCCCCTGGTCTCTCACCGTCACCGACACCCTCCCGTCGGAGCAGCGGCAACACACCCGCACGGGACGGGTGCACCCGGAGCGGATGTGGGCCTGGATGGCGTTGGTCGTGGCCTCCGACACCACGACCCGTAGATCATCGATGCGTGATGGCTCGAGGCTCGGCGCCAGTTCTGCCGCGGCCGCGACGACGAGGCGCACCAGAGACACATAATCGGCCCGGGCCGGGATCTCGATCTCGATGCTGCCGTTCATGGCCGCCTCGGGGCTGAGGCCGCGATCGGGAAGTTCCTTCACGACCGGCTGCCTATCCACTCGGCCTCGGCGACGCTGTCGATGGAATCGTGCAGCACCAGGATCCTGTCCAGGTCACAGATCTCGAACACCCTGCGGATGCGCGGTGACGGACACACCAGAGCTAGGTCACCGCCTCGCTGGCGCAATCGCTTGAGCGCACCGACAACCGCCCCAATGCCGAACGAGTCGACGAAGTCCAACTCCGACAGGTCGAGCGCTAGCAGGCGGGAGCCCTCAGCCACTGCGGCAACGACAGCCTGGCGCAAGTCGGGAGCCCCGACCACATCGAGGTCGCCACCGATGCTGAGCACGGTCCAGGGCGGCTCCTCGTAGCGCCGGATTGTGACGGACACAAGACAAAACGGTACCGCCTGCCTGAATCGACTCGGCGTTACTCGAGACTCCGGCGTTACTCGAGTCGCATGGTGGCTCGGGCTTCGAACACGACATCCCCTACGAGCGGTCCCACCAGAGGCACATCAGTGGGCTCGGCGTAGAGCAACTGCACCGTGGCTTTGCCGTCGACTCGCCGCACTGACACGGCCAGGCGGCGTGGATCCAGGTCGGCTGCGGCGATCGCGGCAGACCGCACCTCGCCGTCGCTGACCCCGACTGCGGCCGAGCGCACCGCCTCGCGGGCCGCATGGGTGACCAGCACCCGAGCCCGCACGAGCAGGCCTACCTGCACGACGGCCAGCAGCATCAACGCGAAGAACGGCATCATCAGCGCGAACTCCATCGTCGCCTGTCCCGATTGACTCGACCGTGGAGGCCCGGGATCGGCACGCATCGATTAGTTGACCATGTTGGCGACCGTGTCGACCATCTTGTCGAGCAGCCACGCGATCTTGCCCGAGCCAGTGGCCCAGGTCAGCAGCAGCACTGCTACTGCGGCGGCACCAACGAGGACGAGGGCGTACTCGGCGGTGGTCTGACCGCGCTCATCGAGCCGGCGACGCGCCGCGCCGCAACGCGTCACCAGCGCCGTGCAGATGCGCAGGAACATGATCTCTCCTTCCGGGTGTGGTGGTGGGATTGGCCTCTGCCATGGCGGCTGGGTCCGGCCCAAATCAGCGATGGAGCGGTCATGGCACCAAGCCCAAGTCAGAGACGGTTCCCACCAGCAGCGGCACCACAGTCAGCAGGCAGAAGGCGGGCAGCACGCAGAACACGAGCGGGAACAGCATCAGGACCGGAACTCGCCGGGCAGCCTCCTGCGCCCGCACCCGGCGCCGCCGGTGGGCCTCGTCGGCGGCCCGCTGCAGGGCGGGTCGCAGCGGTGTCCCGTCAACCTCTGCCGCGGTGACCGCGTGAACGACCGGCGAGACGCCGGGACCGAGGCTCTCTCGGAGCCTCCGCACCGAGTCGACGAACGACTCCCCGGCAGCGGCGCGTCTCGCCACCGCAGACAACTCGGATCGGAACGGTTCGGGGACTCGGGGACATATGTCCGACAGAGCCGACACCGTTGGCCTGCCCGCGCCGACCACCAACCCGAGCAGATCGATCACCTCGGGCAGATGACGATCGACCTGCAGGACGCGCTGGCGCCGACGGGATCGGCGGCGGGCGACGACCGCTCCTACAGCCGCCAGCAACGCCAGCAGGCCAACCGTCGGGCCGAGCGCCACCGCTGCGACCGCAATGGCGAGGGCCGCGACTCCGGCCAGGGCCTCGTCCTCGGGCTCGACCGCGCCCCTCGACAGCCACCAACCCAATGTCGACAAGACCCCCCTCAGATCGCGGCGGGCGGACCGGTCCGTGTCTCGAAGTCGGCGGCGAACGGCGCGACTCGCTGCATCGGTCACGTCGAACACCGCCAACACCAGCAGGGCCGCGACAGCCGCGGCAAGGCTCACGCCCACCGGCCCACACTCCGGCACAGACGGGCCATCCACCACAGGCCCAGACCCTCCAACGCCAGTCCGAGCCCCAGCGACACGAGTCCTGCCGGCGTGGACAGTAGCCCGCTCAAGGCATCACGGTCGACGAGCGTGACGATGACTGCGAAGGCGGCCGGGGCAGCCGCCACGACCACTCCAGAAGTGCGTGTCTGGGCGGTCAGGGCTCGAATCTCATCATTCAGAGCCTGCCGCTGGCGCAGCGACGCGGCGGCACGGTCGAGACTGGCGGCCATCGCCGCGCCGGATGTGTGCCCCAGCACCAGCAGGGCGGCCGCGGTCTGACGCTCGGATACGCCGCCAACCCAGCCGTCCAGGGCCTCCGAGAGGCTCAGACCCCCGCGTACCCGGCGCACCACTTGGCGCAGGCCGGTCTCGGGGACCTCAGCCGCCGCGCTGTCGAGGGCGGTCAGTACGGAGGCCCCCGATCGCAGCGCCCGGGCCGCCAGCTCAAGGGCCTGCGGCAGCGCGTCGGCTTGCCTGGAACGGCCTGTCCACCGACGTACCGCGGCGAGCAGACGGGGCGGGACGGCCGGCCGCAGTCGCATCCGGCTCGACGTTCGGCCCCGGGGCCGCGTCAGCGGCAGATCAGGCATCAGCGCCACAAACACGAGTACGGCCGCCAGCACCGCGGTCACGACTCGACCACCATCTGCTCGGCCTCCAGGCGTGCGGCCCGGGCGATTGATGAGCAGACCTCGGCGTCATCGGCTAGCAGGCGCACCCGGTCGTGCCCGGTCACCTCGGCGACGGCGGCGAGCCGCCGTGTACCGTCCTGGGACCTTCCAAGGTGCACCACGGCATCGATGGCGGCCGCGACATGATCCCGCACCGCCTCCACCCCCAGACGCTCATCTGCGGCAGTGGCCAGTGCGGCCAGGCGGCGCAGCGCGTCGACGGGACCGTTGGCGTGCACCGTGGAGAGGCATCCGGCGTGACCGGTATTGAGGGCATGCAGCAGGTCGAGGGCCTCCGGACCGCGCACCTCTCCCACCACCATCCGGTCGGGGCGCATCCGCAGCGCGTTGCGCACGAGATCCCGGATCGTCACCGCTCCTCCGCCCTCGCGCGACTCGGGCCGGGCCTCCAGCCTCACTACATGGGGATGATCCAACTGCAACTCGGCGGCGTCCTCGATGGTTATCACCCGCTGCCGGTGGCTCACCCGGCCGGCCAGGGCGTTGAGCAGGGTGGTCTTGCCCGCTCCCGTGCCGCCACTCACGACGAGATTGGCCCCCCGGTCCACAAGCTCCTCGAGCAGAGCCACCACTGGCGGGCCCGCGAACATCTCAAGGGCCACGTCGGGCACCACGAAGCGGCGGATCGTCACATAGGGGCCGTCGACGGCCACCGGAGGAACGGCCACATGGACCCGGGAGCCGTCGGGCAGGCGACCGTCCACGCAGGGGGTCAGCTGGTCAACCCTGCGGCCCAGCGGGGCCACGATCCGCTCGATGACCAGATCGACCGCGGCCCGGTCCAGCGACACCCCGCTCCGGCTCACGGTCCCGCCTCGCTCGATCCACACCGGACCCGGACCGTTGATCATCACCTCGCTCACCGACGCATCGGCGAGCAGCGGCTCCAGGGGACCCAGGCCGTGCACCCGGGCCGCGACCCGGGCCACCACATCGTCGACCACATCCGTCGGGGTGAGCGGGGCCAGCGTCCGGACGATGCCGGCGATGTCCACCGACCGCATGGGGACATCGGTCATCGTGTCGATCACCCTGCGATGCACGGCCTCGACCAGCGCCGCGGAACCGTTGGCGGTGGCGGCGTGGGCCCCGCCATCCGCTACGAGGCCCACGCGCGATCCTTGAAGCGTCGCCGCGGCGGCGGTCATGCCGGCAACTCGAAGCGCCGCAGCGGCGGCGGGAGCATGCTCACGATCGTCCCCGCGTCGACGGACCGGGCCACGCGAGGATCCCAGGCCACCCGCTCCACACTGGAAGCACCGACGGCGGACGCCACATCGCGCACCCTCAGAACCCGGCCCGGCTCCTCTACCAGGACCACCCGGTCATAGGGCCCCGATACCCGCTGGGCCCGGGTCAGAGCGAGATAGCAAGACCTCAGCACACACACCGGCCGGTGCCGGTCGGCGAGATCGGACCTGAGTTCGAACGGGTCCAGCCCCGCGTCCACCACGACCGGACCGATTCGAGCCAACACCTCGAGGGCCAGCACGAGCCGGCGCCGCCCGTCATCGAGCGCATCGAGAGCGGGCTGTGTGCCCTGGCGGAGCAGTCTCAGTCCAGGAGCCACGTCCTCGAGCAGCCGGCCGATGGCGTCGGCCGCGACGCCGTCCCCTGCGGCCACCCAGTCACCGATGCCGGGCTCTGACGGCACGGCACCGGCGATCATGCCCAGCAAGGCAGGCTGGTCGCCGGTGAGGTCCACGAGCGTGGCCTCGCGATCGGCGGAGGCAAGTCGGATGGCGGTCGCGGCGGCCACCACCGACGTGCCGACACCGCCCTTGACGGACCAGTACCAGATGATCACCTGCTCCTCCCGCACGCCGGAGTTCCTTGACGGCGGGACTTGGAGCGCCTGGACGCTGGTCAGCCGGCCCGGTGTCCAGCGAACCGGACCTGCTGGAGCAACTCTACAAGAGTTTGATGCTATTCAAACACTGATCGGGTCTATTGAGTCATTTCTATGATCTGAGCCCCCGTCTGTAGCAGCATTTCGGCCGGCTCATCGTCGAGCAGGGGCACGACGAAGGACTCGATCCCGTGCTGCGCGGCGAGGCTCTGAAGCTCCCGGCCGCACTCGCTGGAGGAACCTGCGATCACGAAGGGCAACGCCCACTCGTCGCGCACGTGCTCGGCCGCGGCGTCCAAGCCATCGGCCAGCGCGGCCCTGATCTCCGCTGCGCTGGAGTCTGTGAGCCCGATGGCCTCCTGCACCTCCGCCGGCGAGTCGACCAGCCGGTAGGTCAGGTGAGGTTTCACGGCCGCCATGGTGTCGTCGTCGGTCACCAGCATCGTGGAGTAGGCGATGCGCGGATCGTTGCCCGCGGCCCGTCCCGCTCCCCGGATCCGCTCTATCGCCGGGCCCAGGTGCGGCTTGTAGATGAAATCGACCAACACGCCGTCGCAGGCCGCTCCGCCTAACTCCAGCATCCTCGGTCCCCGCCCGGCCAGCCAGATCTCGGTGGCGGCCCGGACGTTCAGCAGCGACGCCCCGCTCAGCCGCACATGGGAGCCCTCGATGCTGACGGTCTCACCCGCGAACAGGCGCCGGCAGGCGTCGATGGTCTCCCGTACCGCGGTCAGGGGCCGTTGGCGGGCGATCGCCAGAGGGTCGAGCGTGAGGCTGCCTCCGGCGCCGATGCCCAGGAAGGCCCGCCCACCCGACACCTCGTCGAGCGTGGCGATGGCGGATGCGGTGGCGCCGGCGTGGCGGGTGTAGGGGTTGGTTATGCCCGGACCTACCATGAGCGACTCGGTGGACAGGGCGATGGCGGTCATCGCCACGTACACATCACTGGCCGCGAGCCCCTCGTCGTACACCCAGCAGCGCTCGTAGCCGAGACTCTCGGCCAGCCGGGCGAGCTCCACCGCCCGCTCGACGGATCCGTGGGGCATTACGTTGAACGCAGGCCGGACCACGGAACTACCCTGTTCGCCGAGTTCTGCGGGTCAGAACGGCCTCCAGCACTCCGTTGCCCACAGCCAGGGCCTTGTCGGAGATCTTCCAGCACTCGGCAGGGTCGCCGCGGGGATCGACATCGCCGATCTTGAGGCCGGCCCGCACCCGCATGCCGGTGCGGATGGCACCCCTCACCACGCCGTCGAACGGCGCCTGCACCGTCACACCGCCCACGTCGCCCAGCGGCTGGCCCCCGGCCACCACGTCTCCGATATCAACCCGCCACTCGACCCTGCCAGACGCAGGCGCGCGAACGACCCGGTCGGCCGATCGACCACCCAACTCGGCCGGCGTGCCGGTGTCGGGCTGGGCCTCCCCCATCCAGACGACGCGGCCCAGGTTCGGGCCCCGCATGGTCTCAACCACAGCGTGGCAGTCGACGCCCGCGGTGAACCCGGGGCCCAGAGCCACGACCACCCCGGCGTCGTCGATGCAGGTGTCAAGGTTGCGCTTGGCCATCCTGGCGTCCACGACCACGTCGGGTTGGGCGTGGTCCGGCGGTGGCAACCCAGGGGCGACGAGTACGGCCACATCACCCTGCTCCGTGACTGCCAGAGCCTCCGTGGGCTCATCGACCCGCACGCCTCTCATTCCCTGCACGATGATCTCACCGTCAGTGACCGCGGTCGACAGTGACACCGTGCGGCGCACGGTCAGAGGCTCGGGCAGCTCCAGCACCACCACCGGCCAGCCCTGCCTCGTGAGGTGCCAGGCGACTCCGGTGGCCAGATCGCCCCCGCCCCGCAGCACGCACAGCGGCTCACGTACGGCGATGGGCGACCACCTCGGCCATGATGCTCAGCGCGATCTCCTCGGGCGTCTCGGCGCCCATCTCGATGCCGATGGGGGCATGGACCCGGTCCAGCGCGGCAGGATCGACGCCATCGGCTTCGAGTCGGGCCCGGGTTGTGGTCCAGCGGCGCTCGCTGCCCATGACCCCCACGTAACCGGCGCCGGTGGCCAGCAGGGCGGGCAGGGCCGCGGCGTCCACGTCGACGTTGCGGGTCACCAGCACCACCGACACGTCCTGGTCCAGGGTTCGCCCCTCGAGCAGATCGTCGACCGATCCGATGACCAACTCGTCCGGGGCGCCGTCGCCGGCATCGCCGCCGGGCACTCCCGGGTCCGGCCCCTCCGGCGAGTCGCCGTCGACCATCGGGCGGTCGTCGGTGGCCACCACCCGGAAGCCCAGCCAGCCGGCGAGCTGGGCCACAGCCCGGCCCACGTGTCCGTATCCCATGACGATGACGGTGGGTTTGGGCATGTGCGGCTCCACGAATATCTGAACGTCGCCCCCGCAGACGCCGGGATCGCCCCGGCCGGGATCGACTAGACGGTACGACAGCAGGCGGCAGCGGCCGTCAGCGAGCGCGGCGACCGCCTCGGACACGACCCGGGCCTCCATCTCTCCCCCGCCGACGGTGCCCGAGATGGTGCCGTCGCGGAAGACCAGCATCTTGGCTCCGGCCCGGCGGGGCACCGAGCGCGACGTGTCGACGACGGTGGCCGAGGCCACGGCCACGCCGCCGTCCACTGCGGTGGCGAGCTGGCGAAGCAGGCTCATGACCACAGCCTCGCAGCCTGTTCGAGGGTATGGGCGCGCAACTCGTCAATATCGGCACCGATCACCTCGCCGCCTTCAACGATCCAGTCCCCTCCCACCATCACCCTGCTCACATCCGAGGCGCTGCGCCACAGCACCAGCTGATCCAGCAGGTTGTGGGCCTCCACCGGCGTGGGCAGGCCCCGGGGACCTTCAAGGTCGACCAGTTGCAGGTCGGCGTGCCAGCCCGGCTCGAGCCGCCCCACCCTCTCCAGGCCGAGAGTGCGGGCAGATCCCTCAGTTGCCATGTGAAAGACGGTGGCCGCGCTGATCGCGCCGGGATCGAGGGTGGCCGCCCGGTGCAGCAGGAATGCGCCCCTCATCACCGCGAACATGTCGTTGAGATACCCGTCGGAGCCGAGCCCGACGGTGACTCCCCGCTCCAGCAGCTCGAGTACCGGGGCGATCCCGCCGCCCACCTCGCAGTTCGAGAGCGGCATGTGTGAGACCCTGATGCCGGACTCGGTGATGATGTCGATCTCGCGGGGCGACAATTGCACGCACTGGCTGGCCTGGAAACGGGATGAGGCCACCCCGATGCGGTCATAGAACTCAAGCGTGCGCATTCCGTGGTGCTCTTCGCACCAGCGCCCCTCATGGACTCCCTCGTTGACATGGGCGTGGCAGAACACGCCCAAGTCGGCAGCCGCATCGAAGGCCTGGCGGATGAAGGGCTCGGAGCAGGTGAAAGTGGTGTGGATGCACATGGCGCCCGACACCCGATCACCACTTGTAGCCGCCTCGGCCCGGCAGGTCTCGATGAAGCGGACATTCTCGTCGAGGCCGGCCTGGCCGTTGGCCTCACCCATCCGCTCGGTGGCCTCGAACGACAGCACGCCTCGCAGGCCGCTGCGAGCGACGGCCTCGCGCTGCGCTAACAGCGCGCCGGGCAGGGCGTTGGGGGCTTCGAGGATGTCGAAGAAGCTGGTCGTGCCGCCGGCGACCAGATCGGCAGTCACCCAGGCGGCCGCGGCCGCGACCATCTCGTGGTCGAGGGCGTTCTCCACCAGGGGCCACCAGTAGTCGTCCAGGAAGCCCCAGAAGTCGGCGACCGGCACCGCCGGGGCGGGCACGCCGTGGGCCAGAACCCCGTACAGGTGCACGTGCGCGTTGACGAAGCCGGGCAACAGCACGCAGCCCGAGCCGTCGACCTGGTCGTCGCCGGGGTAGCGGGCTCTCAGTTCATCGGCCGGGCCGGAGTCGTCGATCAGTCCGTCCACCACGCGCACCGCCCAACGCTGGCGGGGCTCGTCCAGCGCTGCGGTCACGGCCCAGTCGGCCCCGATGATCATCGAGGCCCTATTCGCGGGCCATCCCGGCGGTCTGTGTGTAGTTCTCCGGGATAATCCCGGGAAAGTACGCACAGACCGGCATGGGCGGCTCTAGCTCTGGGCCTGCAGTGCGGCCCAGACCCGCTCCGGGGTGAAGGGCAGATCGTTGATGGCCACGCCGGTGGCGTCGAGGATGGCGTTGCGCACGGCCGGGGCCACGCCGTCCTTGGGAATCTCGGCCACCGCCTTGGCCCCGAACGGGCCGCTGTCCTCCATGGTCTGCACCAGGTACACGACGGTGTCGGGCATCTCATCGGCCCGGTAGATCTTGTAGGGGCCGAACGACGGGTTGACCATGCGCCCGTCGTCATCGAGCACGATCTCCTCGCAGTGGGCGTAGCCGAGGGCCTGGATCATGCCTCCCTCGACCTGGCCGCTGGCGGTGACCGGGTTGATGGCCACACCGCAGTCCACCGCCATCACCAGCTTGGTCACCGTGACTTGGCCGGTGTCGACATCAACTTCCACCTCGGCGAACTGGGCCGCGAACGGGGGCGGGCAGTCCGGCGACACGTGCGAGGCGGTGCCCATGATCTGCTCCTGCTCCTGCCAGTGCAGCGAGTCGAGGG
>VXNG01000129.1 GCA_009840695.1 Acidimicrobiaceae bacterium | reverse complement strand
TCCACCGGAACCGACCATCGCGGGCGAGGCTAGCCGCGCCGCCAGTCTCTTCTACTCGGCCAGAAAGTCCAGGATGGCGGACAGCGACTCCTCCTGCTGCTCTACGTAGTGCCCGTGGCCGCTGCGCTCGAAGACGACCAGCCGGGCGTCGGGAAGGTTCTCGGCCACGTACCGGGCGCCGGCTCCGCCCGGCCCGGCATCCAGCGGTGTGAGCACGTCCTCCGATCCCACCATAACCAGCGTCGGTGCCGCCACCCGGTGGAGCTGGCCGGTGACGTCGGTGTCGATCATCGCCTGGCAGGCGTCGACGAAGACATCGGTGCCCACGTTGCGGGCGGTGATCTCCTGCATCAGGTCAACGGCCTCGTCGCCGCCGTCGGGGCTGTCGAGAAAGGTGCGTGAGAAGGCGTCGATGAGCAGCTGCTCGGCCAGTTCCCGCGACGCCACGCCGTAGGCCCGGGCCAGGCTCTGCCAGACCCGGAACTGGAGCACCCCCATGCGGTCGCACCGGCCCACGGCCCCCGCCCCGAGGAGCAGCTTGTCGACCCTGTCGGGATAGCGGGCCGCGAAGTTGACGGCGATAAAGCTGCCCATCGACCCGCCGTGGATGTGGGCTCGTTGCAGGTCCAGCGCGTCCATCAGCCCGGCCAGGTCGTCGCTCCAGGTGTCGAGGGTGTAGCGCTGGGCGGGGCGGTCGCTGCTTCCGTAGCCGCGGTGGTCGTAGTCGAGCACGCGGTAGTGCTGCGACAGGCCGGGGGTGATGGTGGCGTATCCCTCATGCGCGCTGACGGCTCCGCCGATCTGGACGACGGTGGCGCCCTCGCCGGTGAACTGGTACCAGAGTTCGGTCCCGTTGACGTTGACCTTGGGCATTGGTGGCCTCCTGCGTCGCTCTCGGGAATTGGCAGCGGTGGACTCCCAATTGGGCGTTCCTGGCTGCCAGTTCGCGGTCGGGTTTGGGTTGATTGGGGAATTGGCAGCGGTGGACTCCCAATCGGGCGTTCCTGGCTGCCAATTCGCGGTGGAACCGACGGCAGCCTATATTGACCGCCGATGCCGCTGGACTCCGTGGTGGACGTGCCCGGGCTGTGCCCGCCGCCGGAGCCCTACTCCTACGCGGTGCGGGCCGGTGACACGCTCTACCTGGCCGGCCAGGTGGCTCTGGACGAGGCCGGCGAAGTGGTCGGAACCACCGTCGGTGAGCAGGCCCGACAGGTGTGGGACAACATCGCCCGAGTGCTGGCCGCATCGGGCAGCTCCATCGCCGACGTGGTCAAGGTCACCTACTTCATGCAGGACGTGCGGGAGATCGCCGAGGAGATCGAGGTCCGGCGGGAGGTGTTCGCGGGCCGGCCGTTCCCGGCGGTGACCGCCTGTCAGGCTGCGGCGCTGGGTCTGCCCAGCCTCAAGATGGAGGTCGACGTGATCGCGGTGATCGGCGCAGGACGTGACTGACGGCGACGCCGCAAACCCGGTCGAATTGGTGGCCGCCCGCCTGCGGGAACTCGGGCTCGACCACCCGTCCATAGGCCCAGCCGAGACAGCGGCCGACCTGGCCCAGCGGATTGAGCAGAGTTCCGGCCTCGACGTCCTGGTGTCGCGGAGCAGGCTGGATCCCACCGCCTTCGATCCGAGCTGGCCATCAGGCGAGTCCGGGGACCTCCGCCACGACGAGTTGTGACCACCATCCCGGAGGCTGCGAGGGCGCTGCGCTCGGGCCGCACCACGAGCCGAGAACTCACCGAGGCCAGCCTGGCCGCGGCGGCCGCGCTCGACCGCGACCTGTCGGCCTTCGTGGCCATCGACACTGACGGTGCCCTCGCCGCGGCCGACGCCGCGGACACAGCCATCGCGGCGGGACGCGACCTCGGGCCGCTGATGGGCGTGCCGGTCGGGATCAAGGACATAGTCGACGTCGCAGGGATGCCCACGAGATGCGGCTCGCCCGCCTATCCGGCGACCCCTGCGGCGACCGACGCCACGCTGGTGCGGCGCCTGCGCCGCGGGGGAGCGGTCATCGTCGGCAAGACCACCACCCACGAACTGGCCTGCGGCGTCTACAGCCCGCCGGTCTCCAATCCCTGGGACCTGGGCCGGATCCCCGGCGGATCCAGCGGCGGCTCGGGTGCCGCCGTCGCGGCCGGGATCGTGCCCATGGCTATCGGCAGCGACACCGGCGGCTCGATCCGCATCCCCGCCTCGCTGTGCGGGACGGTGGGGCTGAAGGCCACCTACGGGCGGGTGTCCCGCGCCGGGGTGGCCGCGCTGGCGTGGTCGCTCGACCATCTCGGCCCCCTGACCTGCACTGTCGAGGGCGCGGCCGCCAGCCTGGAAGTACTCGCCGGGCCCGACCCCCTGGATCCCTCGGCATCTTCGAGGCCCGTGCCCCAGTACTCCAGCGGCCTGGACCGGGGGGTCGACGGGCTGAGGATCGGTGTGCTCGCCGGCCCGCCCCTCGAACCCATGCAACCCGACGTGGCCGAGACGTTCGCGGCCTCCGCCGACCTGCTCGGAGGCCAGGGCGCGGCCATGGTCGGCGTGGAAGTGCCCGAACTGGAACACGGGCTGGCCGCCGAGTTCGGGATTGTCGCCCCCGAGGCCGGCGTGTACCACCGCGAGCTGGTGCGCAGCCGACCCGACCAGATCAACCCCGGCATCCGCACCCTGCTGGTGGCTGGCCTGATGCTGGAGCCCGAGCACTACTTCAAGGCGTTGCAGGCCCGGCGAGCCATCGCCGGCGCCCTGCGCCGCGTCTTCGGGGAGAACCGGCTCGACGCCCTGGTCACCCCGACCCTGCCCGCCACCGCCGCGCCCAAGGACGCGGACAACTTCCGGTTCGGGGACTCCGCCGAGCCGGTGACGCTGGCCTACGTGCGCACGACCGGCCCGTTCAACCTGTCGGGCCTGCCCGCGCTGTCGGTGCCGGCCGGCTTTGATCGCGACGGCCTGCCCATCGGGCTGCAGATCGCCGCCGCGCCCTTCGACGAGGAGACCGCGCTGCGGATCGGCGCTAGTTTCGAATCGGCGGTCGCGGTGTCGCAGCGGCGGCCGCCACACTCAGCCGGCCTCGTCGCCGGAAACTGAACCGACAGCCATGGGAGTGCCCAGATGACCTTGACCCGACTGCGGACGGGAATCGACGTCTACTACGAGATCGAGGGCACGGGCGATCCGCTGCTGCTCATCATGGGAACCAGCGCCGACCACACGACATGGGCCGCCCAGGTGGAGGCGTACCGGGACGACTACACGGTCATCACCTACGACGCTCGGGGTACGGGCCAGTCCACCCATCCGGAAGACCTGAGCGACTACTCGATGCGCATCCTGGCCGACGACGCCGCCGCTCTACTCGACTGCATCGGAGTGGAGCGGGCCCACGTCTCGGGTCTGTCTTTGGGCTCGGCCACGGCCCAGGAGCTGGCGGTGAACCACCCGGCCAAGGTGGCCACCCTCCAGTTGCACTGCACCTGGGGCCGGTCCGACGAGTGGTTCATCCGCATGATCGAGACTCTCGAGACGCCCGTACTCCACGACGATCTCGCCGGCTACATCCGCACCGGCCTGCTGTGGGTGGCCAGCCCGACCTTCATCAACGACCAGCCCGATGATGTGGAGGCCTTCGAGCGCGGCGTCATCACCGAGAACCCCCACCCGCCCTCGAAGGCCGGAGTGCTCGGCCACATCCACGCCGACAAGACCCACGACGCGCTCGGCCGGCTCGGGTCCATAGAGGTGCCCACCCTCATAACCTCCGGTGAGGTGGACTGGCAGGTACCGACCCGCTACGGCCTCGATGTTCAGCGGAACATTCCGGGCTCGACCATGCATTTGTTCCGCGGCCCCCATTCCAGCCACATCGCCTTCCATGAGATGGTCGACGAGTGGAACGCATTCACCCTCGGCTGGCTCAACCGCCAGGCCCGCATCGGGGGGTGAGCCCGCAGTCGTGACGCCCAGGCGCCGGCGGCTCGACATCGAGTTGGTGCGCCGGGAGCTGGCTGGCAGCCGCACCGGCGCCCGCCGCCTCATCGAGGACGGGCGGGTGACGGTGGGGGGAGCACCGGCAGCCAAGGCGTCGCGCCTAGTCGACCCGGGCGAGCCGATAATGGTGGAGGCCGACCCGCCCCGCTACCGGTCCCGGGGCGGGCACAAGCTCGAGGCCGCGCTGGCCGGTTTCGACATCACCGCGGCCGGTTGCCGGGCGATCGACGTGGGCGCCTCGACCGGCGGCTTCACCGACTGCCTCCTGCAGCGCGGCGCGACGGCGGTCGTCTCCATCGATGTGGGACGCAACCAGCTTCACGAGCGGTTGAGGGCCGATCCGCGGGTTGTCTCGCTCGAGCGCACCGATGTCCGCAGCGTCACCACCGGCGCCATCGGGGGACCTGCGGACATCGTCGTGGCGGATGTCTCGTTCATCTCGTTGCGTCTGGTCGCCGCCGATCTCTGCCGGCTGGCGACCGCTGACATCGTCATGTTGGTGAAGCCCCAGTTCGAGGCGGGCCGGGCCGAAGCCGACCGTGCCCGCGGCGTGATCCGCGACCCCGAAGTGTGGCGTCGGGCCCTGCACGAAGTGAGCCGCGCCGTTGTTGGTGCCGGAGCGGCCATCATGGGGGTCATGGTCTCGCCTCTGACCGGCGCCGAGGGCAATGTTGAGTTCCTGCTGCACGCCGATGTGCGCCGTGACGCCGATGGCCTGGCAGAGCTCGGTCATGCCATTGACCGCGCCGTAGCCGACGCGATTCGTCTCGGAGAGGTCTGAGATCGATGGCGGTCATCGGTCTGATCGTGCACCAGGGCCGCCCGGAGGCCACCGCAGCAGCACGTGATCTCTCGGTGTGGCTCGCCTCGCAGGGCCATCAGGCCTGTATGCCGCCCGAAGAAGCGGCCGCGACGTCCTGTCCCGACCTGCAGGTTGATCCAGCGCGGTTCGCGGCGGGCTTGGACGCGGTGGTGACCCTCGGCGGGGACGGTTCGATCCTGCGGGCAGTAGAGCTGGTGGGCGAGTCTGGTGTTCCCATTCTCGGCGTCAATTTCGGCCGGATGGCCTACCTCACCGAGGTGGCGCCGGCCGACGCTCACGCCGCCATCGAGCGGGTGCTGGCCGGCGAGCACCGTGTCTCCGAGCGAATGCTGCTCACCGTGGAGTTCGACGCCGGCGACGGGCAGGGCCGGCAGCGGAGAGTCGCTCTGAACGAAGCGGTCGTGGAACGTCCCGCGGCCTCCTATGCCCTGCGCCTGGGGGTGTCGTTCAATGGTGAGCAGTTCACGACCTATGCGGCCGACGGCCTCATCGTGTCCACGCCGACCGGATCCACCGCGTACTCACTGTCCGCCGGAGGACCCGTGATCGATCCCACCCACCGGGCTCTGCTGCTGACGCCGGTCTCTCCCCACATGCTCTTCGACCGGTCCGTGGTGGTTGCGGCTGAGACGCAGCTGCAGCTCGAGGTCCTCTCGGATCGGGGTGCGGTGCTGTCGGTGGACGGCCGCCGGCTGGCGGAACCGGATCAGCACGACCAGGTGGTCTGCTCCGCTTCGCCCCACCCGGCCCGCCTGGTGACCTTCGGGACTCGCAAGTTCCATCAGGTGCTCAAGACGAAGTTCGGGCTCAATGACCGCTGAGACTCGTTGCATCGGAGGGCGCCGTTGCCCGTTGATCTGAGGCTCGTGGCTCAGGAGGGCGTCGTTGCTGGTTGAACTGGTGGTCCGCGATCTCGGTGTGATAGGCGAGGTCTCAGCCGTCTTCGGCCGGGGCATGACTGCCGTCACCGGCGAGACCGGCGCGGGCAAGACGCTGGTAGTCGGCGCCATCGATCTGCTCACGGGTGGCCGGGCCGACGCCGCGCTGGTGCGGCCCGGCGCATCCCAGGCCGAGATCGAGGGCCGCTTCGTCATCGGCGACGACGAGGTCGTGGTGCGCCGGGTCATACCCGTACATGGACGGTCGCGGGCCTACATCGACGGTCACCTCGCCACGGTGGGCGCTCTCGGTGACTCGGGACGGGACCTGATCGACCTGCATGGCCAGCATGCCCACCAGTCGCTCTTGCGGGGCGGTGTGCAGCGGGCCGCCCTCGACCGGTTCGGAGGCATCGACACTGTCGGGCTGGAGAGCCTCGTAGATGATTGCAGAGCCATCGACGCCGGGCTTGCGGAACTGGGCGGCGATGCCCGGACCCGCTTCCGGGAGATGGACCTTCTGCGCCATCAGCTCGCGGAGATAGACGGTGCCGCTGTCTCTGATCCCCTCGAGGACGAGCGTCTGGACCGCGACGAGTCGACGCTGGCCGACGCGGCCGCGCACCGGGATGCTGCCGCGCAGGCGATCGGGCTGCTCGGCGCCGACGGCCCGGTGTCGGAGGGCTTGGGCCGGGCCCAGGCTGCTCTTGCCGATCGGGAGCCGTTCGTCGATCTGGTGGGCCGCCTTGTCGATGCGTCCGCGGAGGTCGCCGATATCGCCGCCGAAGCCAGGACTCGCTGGGAGGCGATCGATGACGATCCTGCCGCGCTCGCCGCGCTGCGCGACCGGCGCCAGCTTCTGGCCGGTTTGCGGCGCAAGTACGGCTCGACGCTGGGCGAGGTGCTCGACTTCCGTTCGCAGGCTGCGGATCGCCTCGCCGAACTGGACGCCTGGGAGGAACGGGCCCGCTCTCTGGAGCAGCGCCTATCCGATGTGTCCGAGCGTCTCGCGGCAGAGAGGTCACGCGTGCTGGGTGAGCGGGCCGCGGCCGCGCCCCGGCTGGTGGCCGCGGTCGAGACGCACCTGGCCGAGTTGGCCATGGCCGCCGCCCGCATGGACATCGCGGTCGACGGCGACGCGGGGGAGCGGGTCTCGTTCAGGTTGGCGGCCAATCCGGGTCACGAGCCCCTGCCCCTGGGCCGGGTGGCCAGCGGAGGCGAGCTGGCCCGGACCATGCTCGCGCTGCGGCTGGTGCTAACTGCGGGGCCGCCGACGCTGATCTTCGACGAGGTCGACGCGGGCGTCGGCGGAAAGGCCGCCCAGGCCGTCGGCCGCAGCTTGGCCCAGTTGACCGGCGACCATCAGGTGATCGTCGTGACCCATCTCCCGCAGGTGGCGGCCCACGCCGACCACCATGTTGCGCTCGAGAAGTCCGAGGTCGGTGGGTCTGTCGTGGTTGGCCTGCGAGCCCTGGCGGGCGAGGATCGGCTGGCTGAGCTGTCGAGGATGCTCTCGGGATCGCCGCAGTCGGCGTCGGCTCGGCAGCACGCCGAGGAACTGCTGTCGGCGGCTTCCGCGCGCCGCCATGGCTGATGGTGCCAGCACCAGCAGCAGCACAGTGTCCGCCGAGTCTCACTCCCGGCGCGGTAGGGTGAGATCCCGATGACAAAGCACGTCTTCGTCACCGGTGGTGTCGTCAGCGGCCTGGGCAAGGGGCTGACCGGGGCGTCGCTGGGCCGCTTGTTGAAGGCCCGGGGCCTGCGGGTCACGATGCTCAAGCTCGACCCCTACCTGAACGTCGACCCGGGCACCATGAACCCGTTCGAGCACGGCGAGGTCTTCGTCACCGACGACGGCGGCGAGACCGACCTCGATCTCGGCCACTACGAGCGCTTCATCGACGAGAGCCTGACCCGGGAGTCCAACGGCACGACCGGATCGATCTACTCGGAGGTGATCGCCGCGGAACGCCGGGGCGACTACCTCGGCCGCACCGTGCAGGTGATCCCCCATGTCACCGACGAGATCAAGCGCCGCATCGCCCGTTTGGCGGGCGACGACGTCGATGTCGTGATCACCGAGGTCGGCGGCACCGTGGGCGACATCGAGATCCTGCCGTTCCTCGAGGCGATCCGGCAGTTCCGGCTGGACGTGGGCCGGCAGAACGTCTGTTACGTGCACGTCACCCTCGTGCCGTTCATCGGGCCCTCGGGGGAGCAGAAGACGAAGCCGACCCAGCATTCCGTGACCGAACTGCGATCGCGGGGCGTGCAGCCCGACGCCATCGTGTGCCGATGCGAGACCTCCCTCACCAAGGAGCTCGAACTCAAGATCTCCAACCTGTGCGACGTGTCGCCCGAGGCGGTCATCACGTGTCCCGATGCGGCCAGCCTCTACGAGATTCCCCTGATCCTGCGGTCACAAGGGCTCGACGAGGTCGTGTGCCGGCAACTCGGCCTGGACGACGCCAGGGCGGTGGACCTGGTCGAGTGGGAGGCTCTTGTGGGTCGCATCCGCGACGCTTCGACGCCGGTGCGGATCGGTCTCATCGGCAAGTATGTGAGCCTGCCCGACGCTTACCTGTCGGTGATCGAGGCGCTCAACCACGCCGCCATTCACCGCGGCGCCGATATCGGCATCGAGTGGGTTCAAGCCGAGGAGGTGGAGGGCCTGCTCGTTGCCGGGCGGCTGAGAGATCTTGACGGCATCGTCATTCCTGGCGGTTTCGGCGAGCGGGGCATCGAGGGCAAGATCGCGGCGGCGGGATACGCCCGCGAGCACTTGATCCCGTGTCTCGGTCTGTGCCTCGGCATGCAGGTGATGACCATCGAGTACGCCCGCAATGTTCTGGGGCTCGCCGACGCCAACTCCACCGAGTTCGACGCGCTGACACCGCACCCGGTCATAGACCTCATGGACAGCCAGCGCGGTGTCACCGACTATGGCGGCACGATGCGCCTGGGCGCCTACGTGGCCCAGCTCCGCGCCGGCTCGCAAGTTGCCCGCGCCTACGGCGAGGAGGTGGTGTCGGAGCGGCACCGCCACCGCTACGAGTTCAATCCGCGCTACCGGAGCCGCTTCGAGGAGTCGGATGTAGTGCTCAGCGGCGAGTCTCCCGATGGGAGGCTGGTGGAGTTCATCGAGCTGGAGGGCCACCCCTTCTGGGTGGGCACGCAGGCTCACCCGGAGTTCAAGAGCCGCCCCAACCGGCCCGCACCCCTCTTCAGCGGGCTGGTCTCCGCGGCCCTGGTTCGGGCCGCCGGCCGCAATCCCCGGCTGCCCGACATGACTGATTTCGCCGCGGAGCCCTCGGCCCAGGCGTGACGACTGTGTCCGGGAAGCCAGGCGGGGGCTTTCGGAAGCTCAGCGAGCGCGAGATCCATGCCGGCCGGGTCGTGCGCCTGACCGAGAGCGTCTTCACCACCCCCGACGGCAGCCGGATGACGCGAGACGTGGTGCACCACCGCGGCGCGGTGGCGGTGGTGGCGGTGGACGGCGACGAGGTCGTGCTGTTGCGCCAGTACCGCACCCCGGTGGAGAGCGAGCTGCTGGAGATCCCAGCCGGCACCCGGGACGTAGGCGGGGAGGATCCCGCTGGCACGGCCCGCCGAGAGCTGGCCGAGGAGGCCGGTCTGGCCTGTGAGTCCCTGGAGGAGCTTGGGACCTTCTTCAACTCACCCGGATTCTGCGACGAGCTTTCTCACCTGTTCCTGGCCACCGGGCTCAGTGCTGTCCCCCGCCGGCCCGACGGGGCCGAGGAGGAGTGGATGACCGTCGAGCGCGTCAGTCTGCGTGAGGCCGAGGCCCTGATCGACAGGGGCGAGATTCGCGACGCCAAGACCATCATCGGCGTGCTTCTCGCGCTGCGCCGGTTGCGACGGTGAGCGCCCCGTCCTCGCCGCTGGCGCCGCCTTCCGAGGCGGTTCTGGATGTCAGGGCCGAGGAGTTCCTGGCCTGGCTCGCGGTGGAGCGGGGCCGGTCCCCGCGCACGGTAGAGGCCTACCGGCGGGACCTCGTTCGCTACCAAGGTCATGTCGCCGGCTGCGGGCGCAGCCTCGACGATGTCGCCACTGACGATGTAGTCGCCTTCGTTCGGGGCCTCAAGCACGGCGGCCTGGCCCCGGCCTCCGTCACCAGGACCCTGGTGTCGGTCAGGGGGCTGCACCGGTTCCTCGTCGCCGAGGGCCATCGGGTCGACGATCCCGCCACGGATGTGGAGATCCCGAGCCTGCCCCGGGGTCTCCCTAAGGCCCTGTCGATGGTCCAGGTCGGCTCGCTGATGGATGCTGTCGTCGGCGATGATCCGTCCGCCCGCCGCGACCGGGCCGTGCTGGAGTTGCTCTACGGTACGGGCTGCCGGATCTCGGAGGCCGGTTCGTTGTCGCTTCCAGACGTGGACCTCCATGACGGCCTGGTCCGCCTCACCGGCAAGGGCGCCAAGGAGCGGATAGTGCCGCTGGGCCGGTGCGCGGCCACCGCGCTGGAGCGGTGGCTGGCACCCGCGGGCCGGGGCGCGCTGGAGCCGGACCGCTGGGCCCGTCGCGGCGACGCCGAGGCAGTGTTCCTCAACCGCCGCGGCGGGCGTCTGAGCCGCCAGGGGTTGTGGCTCATCGTGCGTCGCCACGGGGACGCGGCCGGGATCGGGTCGCTGCTGACTCCTCACGTGCTGCGTCACTCCTGCGCGACCCACATGCTCGATGGTGGCGCCGACATACGCGTCGTGCAGGAGATGCTCGGCCACGCCTCGGTTTCAACCACCCAGATCTATACCCGGGTCTCCACCGAGCGCCTCCAGGCCGTCTACCGGGCCGCCCACCCCCGAGCCGTGGCTGGCTGACCCGCTCTCAGCGGCGAATTGGCAGCGGTGGAGGCCGGTTCGGGCACTGTGGGCTGCCAGTTCGGGCTAGGGGGCGAGCAGGCCGATGTTGGTGCGGGCCCTTTCGAGGGTGACGGCCGCGATGGCCCGGGCCTTGCCGGCACCGATCTGGAGCAGCCGCGACGTCTCGGCCGGGTCGGCTTCCAGCTCAGCGAAGCGCGTCTGGATGGGTCGTAGCAGCTCTACCACCGCGTCGGCAGTGTCGGCCTTGAGCGGGCCATACATGGAGTAGCCCGCGGCGGCCTCCTCGGGCGTTCGGCCGGTGGCCGCCCCCAGTATCGACAGCAGGTTCGACACTCCCGGCTTGGCCTGGACGTCGTAGCGGACCTCGGACTCGCTGTCGGTGACGGCCGACTTGATCTTGCGGGTGATGACCGACGGGTCGTCG
>VXNG01000196.1 GCA_009840695.1 Acidimicrobiaceae bacterium | reverse complement strand
CATGAGGATCGCGGTGGGGGCGGACCATGCGGGATACGGCCTGAAGCAGGCGCTGGCCGAGCACCTGCGGGCGACCGGCCACGCTGTGACCGACTGCGGCACCTACTCCGCCGACCGCGTGGACTACCCCGACTTCGGCGCGGCGGTCGGTCGGGCTGTGGCTGCAGGCGAGGCGGACCTGGGCCTGTGCGTGTGCGGCAGCGGCAACGGCATCGCCATGGCCGCCAACAAGATCGCGGGCGTGCGGGCCGCGGTGGCTTATGACGTTACCTCGGCCCGCCTGGCCCGGGCCCACAACGATGCCAACGTGCTGTGCATAGGCGAGCGGCTCACTGGTGCCGAGGTCGCCCGCGAGGCACTCGACGCGTGGCTGGCTGCTGGATTCGACGGTGGCCGCCACCAAGCACGCATCGCCAAGCTTGACGCCCTAGGCAACTCTGGCTGATCTTCGCGATAGGCGCGGCGCCGCTTGCCCCTTGAGCCTCGCTACCGTGCGGCCAGGCATCCCGGCCGCCGCCCCGCCGAGGGAGAATCGAGGAACCAATGCCCTGGCCCATTGCTGACGAGGCTGTCTTCGACCTGATCCGTCGAGAGGTTCACCGCCAGAACACGACCATCCAGCTCATCGCCTCGGAGAACTTCGCCAGCCCGGCAGTGATGGCCACCACCGGCTCGGTGTTCACCAACAAGTACAGCGAGGGCTATCCCGGCCGGCGCTACTACGGCGGCAACATAGTGGTGGACGAGGTCGAGGACCTGGCCCGACGCCGTGCCTGCCAGCTGTTCGGGGCCGACCACGCCAACGTGCAGCCCCATGCCGGGGCAATCGCCAACATGGGCGCCTACCAGGCGTTGCTGGAGGCGGGCGACACCGTGCTGGGCATGAGCCTCGACCACGGCGGGCACCTCACCCACGGGTCCCCGGTCAACTTCTCGGGCCTGCAGTACCGGTTCGTGTCCTACGGGGTCACCGCCAGCGACGAGCGCATCGACATGGACCAGCTGCGCGACCTCGCCCTGGCCGAGCGGCCCAAGCTGATCGTGGCCGGCGCCACCGCCTACCCCCGCCTGATCCACCCCGAGCCGCTTCGGGAGATAGCCGACGAGTCGGGCGCGCTTCTCATGTTCGACGCCGCCCACATCGCGGGGCTGATCGCGGGCGGCGTGCACCCCAACCCGACCGAGTACGCGGATGTGGTGACCTTCACCACCCACAAGACCCTGCGAGGGCCCCGGGGCGGTGCCATCATCTGCCGCTCGGATCACGGGCCGGCGGTCGACAAGGCCATGTTTCCCGGCATCCAGGGCGGCCCGCTCGACCACGCGGTGGCGGCCAAGGCGGTGGCCTTCGCCGAGGCGGCCACCGACGAGTTCGCCGACTACGCGGCCCGAATCGTGGAGAACTCCCGGGCTCTGGCCTCTGCGCTGGCCGGCCACGGGTTCCGGCTCGTCTCCGGTGGCACCGACAACCATCTCATGCTGGTGGACCTGCGCACCTTCGATCCCGAGCTGACCGGCAAGGAGGCCCAGGCCACCCTCGACGCTGCCGGGATCAGCCTCAATAAGAACACCGTGCCCGACGACCCCCGCTCGCCCTTCGTCACCTCCGGCGTGCGCATCGGCACGCCCGCGGTCACCACCCAGGGCATGGACACCGACGACATGGCCACCATCGCGGACCTCATCTCCAGGGCGCTGCGCAACCGCACCGACGAGACCGCGGTGGCGGCGGTGAGGGCCGATGCCGAAGAGCTGTGCGCGGCCAAGCCCCCCTACCCGGGGCTCGACACCGAGGACTAGCCGGCCAGCGGATCGCCCGGGTCCCGGTCCTCGGGGTTGAGGTCCTCGAGTTCCAGGCCGGCGGTCTCCGGGTACTTCCACACGACTAGGGCGGCCACCGCCAGCGGACCGACCGCCAGCAGGGCCAGCGCAGGCCCCAGCCGCCCGTCGAGCGAGTCGGACAGCCACCCGGCCACGAGGAGGCCCAGGGCGCTGCCGGCCACACCGACGGTGACGATCAGGCCGTTGGCCCTTCCCCGCCGGTAGGTGCCGAACAGCTCGGGCCCGTAGACGGCCAGCGCGGGCACGGCCACCGCGCCCAGCACGCCTCCAGCGAGGGTCAGCGACCACAACGCGGCGCCGTCGGTGAAGTAGGCCCAGGCGGCGAACACCGCGCCCGCCACCAGGCCGGCCGCACCGACGGGCCGGCGGCCCCGCCGGTCGGCCAGATAGCCGCCCGCCAGGATGCCGATGCCGATAGGGGTGTTGGTGACCACCGTGAACAGGGAGATGGCCGCGGCGGAGAACTCCCGCTCGTCCTTGAGGAAGTCGTTGCGCAGCCCCGATGCCGGAGCGGCGAACATAGCGATCAGGAACGCGGAGGCCGCCAGCAGCGCCAGCCGCCTGCGGCGACGTTCGGCGGCTTCGGTGTCGGAGGCGATGCTGGTCGAGTGATCGTCACGGGGCTGGAATCCGGGGTCAGCCATCTCGAAGCGGCGACTCTCGGGCAGGTGCCGCCCCACCCAGGCCATGACGGCCACGCCGGCCAGCGGAACGACGTACACCGCACGCCAGGCCGAGATGTGCAGGTCCGCCACCGGCAGCACCCACACTGCCATCCCGGAGCCGAGTCCGGCGCACAGCACCAGCACCGACATCGCCCACGCCCTCGACCGGGCCGGCATCTCTTCGGCGGCGAGGATCACGATGAGGATCCCCAGGGCGGTCGACAGCCCCCGGGCCAGTAGCTGGGTGGCTCCCAGGAACCACAGTCCCGGCGACAGCGCCCCGACCGCGGTGACGACGCAGCTGGCGACCCCGGTGGCGAGCAGCAGGCGTCTCCGGCCGTGGCGGTCGGCCAGGGCCACGCTGGCCAGCGCGACCAGCACGCCGACCCGAACCACGGCCAGCACGATCCCCTGAGCGGTGTTGCCGTGGCCGAACTCGTCGGCCGCGAACGTGAGGGTCTGGGAGAGGACGGTGCCCAGGTAGCCGTCCAGTACCTGGACGGTGCAGAGCAGGCCCAGCACGGTCGAAGCGCGAGCGTCGATCCGGTCGGGGGGCGCCCACCAGTAGCCGTAGACGTCCTTGCGGTGCCGCAGCGCGTGCCTGACCGGGAAGTGGAACAACCACGCCCACACCGGCACCGCCAGCCGGTAGGAGGTGGTCTCGACCAGCTCCCACACCTCCTCGCCGGATTGCGCCCTGGGGGCCTCAGCCTCTTGCAGCGACAGCCGCCGTTCGTAGCGCCGGAAGGGCCCGCCCTCCGCCTCGAAGCGCTCCTCGCCGCCCACAGCCCGCTCGGCCACGATGTCGTCGCGGGGTAGGCGCCGCGCCTGATGCTCGCGCTCCATCTCAACCGCGCTTCCCCGCTGTACGACGCGCAAGACGGTCATCGAGTCGCGGCCGTCATAGGCTTTGAGGGTGGCGATCGAGCGGATAGTCGTTCGCTCCGGCCCCGCTCTGGAGGGCACGGTGGCA
Organism: Acidimicrobiaceae bacterium; assembly: GCA_009840695.1. The sequence goes on along the minus strand of VXNG01000196.1, from coordinate 7,649 downwards.
GTGGCCGGGGCCAAGAACTCGGCGCTCAAGCTCATGGCGGCCACGCTGCTGGCCGAGGGCTCCTACCGGCTCAGCAACGTGCCCCGCATAGTCGATGTGGACCTCATGGCCGAGCTCCTGCGGGCCGTGGGCTGCGCCGTCGAGTGGGATCCGATCGACGCGGCCACGCTGCGGATCGACGTGCCTGCGGAGATAACCCCGGTGGCCCCCTACGACATTGTCGAGCGGTTCCGGGCATCGGTCGTCGTCCTCGGGCCCATGCTGGCCCGGTGCGGCGAAGCCACCGTCGCCCTGCCCGGAGGCGACGACTTCGGACCGCGCCCCATCGACATGCATGTGCGGGGCCTCACCGAGCTGGGGGCGCGCGTCGACGTAGTGCACGGCAACATCGAGGCGTCCGCGACCGAGCTGCTCGGAGGTCGGGTCGTGCTCGAGTTCCCCAGCGTGGGGGCCACCGAGAACCTGCTGATGGCCGCGGTGGCGGCCAAGGGCACCACCGTGATCGACAACGCGGCCCGTGAGCCCGAGATATTCGACCTCTGCCGGTTCCTGGGCCGCATGGGGGCTGGTATCTCCGGCGCCGGCTCGTCCACCCTCGTCATCGAAGGGGCCGGGACTGCTCAGTTCCTGCGTGCCGCCGACCACGCCGTCGTTCCCGACCGCATAGTGGCGGCCACCTACCTGGCCGCGCTCGGCGTGGCCTCCGGGGACGTGTTCGTGGCCGGCGCCCGCTACGACCACATGGAGCTGCTCTGCCAGAAGCTGACCGAGATGGGGATGCTGATCACTCCGGACACCGATGGCATCCGGGCCATAGCGCCGCGCCGCCTCGACTCGGTGGACTGCTCCACGCTGCCCTATCCGGGCGTGGCCACCGACTACAAGCCGTTCTTGGTGGTGCTTCTGGCCACGGCGTCGGGTGTGGGAATCGTCACCGAGAACCTGTTCCCCGGGCGGTTCCGCTACGTCGACGAGTTGCGCCGCATGGGGGCCGACATCCGCACCGACGCTCACCACGCGGTGGTGCGGGGCGTGGAGAGGCTCTCGGGGGCGCCGGTCCGAGCCCACGACATCCGGGCCGGCGCGGCGCTGGCCGTGGCCGGACTCGGCGCTGACGGACCCACGGTGGTCATCGACGCCCATCACGTGGCCCGAGGCTACGAGGACCTGGCCGGCGACCTGGCGTCGCTCGGCGCCGACATGCGGGCCGAGTAGGCCGACGAGACCGGCAGGTCACTCATCGGGGCCTGGGTTGGGCTGGGACTGCTTGACCGCCCGTCGCTTGGCATTCCACACGATGCCGGCGAACAGCAGCAACGGTCCGGCCACGAGCAGCGCCTCATCCCATCCGCCCTGATGTGCCAGCACCGTCAGGCCCATCCCGCGAGCTTACGAGGGGGCGGGGTCGGAGTTGGGGCCGAGCGCTGCGAGACTGGGCCCGTGCAGGCCGAAGTGGAGAAGATCATCAAGATCATCCGGCCGGCCATCCAGGCCGACGAGGGAGACATCGAACTCATCGATGTGGACGAGTCCACCGGGATCGTCACCGTCGAGCTCCACGGAGCCTGCGTCACCTGCCCGGCGTCCACCCAGACCCTCAAAGCCGGCATCGAGCGGATCATGCGGGACCGCGTGCCCGGCGTCACCGAAGTGGTCGAGGTCAACGCCCTGGGCATGAGCGAGATGGCCGTCTCGCTGTAGATCAGGACGGTTCTAGAGGCCGGACGCTTCGGCCAGGTTGAGAGCGTTCTCGATCAGCCCCAAATGGCTGTAGGCCTGCGGGAAGTTGCCCCGGGCCTCGCCGGTGACGGGGTCGTGCTCCTCCGACATCAATCCGGTCGGTCCCGCCAGCGCCGCGTAGTCGTCGAAGAGGGCCTGGGCGCCGTCGAGGTCGCCGATGAGGATCTTGGCGTCGATCAGCCACGACGTCATGAGGTTGAAGCCGCTGGGCTCGCCGGGCAGGCCGTCATCGCGCCGGTACCGGTAGACGGTGGCGCCGTCGCGCAGCTGAGCCTCGATCGCTTCGACCGTGGCGACCCAGCGGGAGTCGCCGGGCGGCACCAACCCTGAGAGGCCCATGGCCAGCACCGCCGAGTCCAGGTCGGTGCTGCCGTAGGCGGCAGTAAAGGCATTCTGTGCTGGGCTCCAGCCCTTGGTGAGGATCTCGACTGCGACGGTGGCACGCAGCCGCTCCCATGCCGGCACGGAGCGATTGAACACCATGCCGGCGAGGGCGACCCCGCGGTCAACTGCCATCCAGCACATGGTCTTGGAGTGAACATGATGCCGGGGGGCGGCCCGGATCTCCCAGATGCCCTGGTCGGGCTCCTGCCAGCGCCGGTCCACCGCGTCCACGAGCAGTTCCACCAGCCGCCAATGGCGGTCATCGAGAGGAGCGCCGGCCCGGCCCAGCCGCCAGACCAACTCCATGATGGGTCCGAACACGTCGGTCTGGACCTGCTGCTCGGCCGCGTTGCCGATCCGTACGGGTCGGCTGCCGGCGTAGCCCGGCAAGTCGGGATCGGACCTCTCCGGGGGAAGAGCCTTGCCCTCGACGGTGTAGATCGGGGCCAGACGGTCAAGCTCCGCGCCCCGGCTGTCGATGAGTCGCAGCAGCCAGCCGAGCAGGTCCATGGCCTCGTCGATCGATCCGAGCCGCACCAGCGTGGCGGCCGCCATCGACGCGTCGCGCATCCAGCAGTAGCGGTAGTCCCAGTTGCGGGACCCGCCGAGCTCCTGGGGCAGGCTCGTGGTGGGGGCCGCGATGATCGCGCCGGTCGGTCCGTGGCACAGCGCTTTGAGGACCAGCGCGGACCGGCGCACCAGATCCGTTTGCAGCGGCGGCACCCTGAGCCGGTCCACCCATGCCCGCCAGTGCTCGATCGTGGCTGAGCGCCGCTCCGGTTCCGCCGACGCGTATTCGCCCGCACCGATGCCGCACAACAGCTCCAGTACGATCGGCCCAGTCGAGAGGTCCACCTCAGTCCGGGCAATGTCATCTCGGCTATGGGACTCGATGTGCCAGTCCAGGCCCGGCGACCGCAGCCGCGCCAGACGAGCATCGCCGTCGCGGGCCTCGATCCCGCCGTCGCCGGATTCCAGTCGCTTGCCCCCGGATCCCGTAAATGGCGCGAACTCTACGAGGGCCCTGCCCGTGCCCGTAAGCACCCTTACGAGACGGCTGCGTCCGGCCGGCTCGGTGGGCAGGCCCTCGGAGCAGTCGAGGTAGTCGATGACGGACATGGCGTCCCACGAGGTCTCCAGCATCATGGAGTGGCCCAGGTAGCGCTGGACTGGATCTCTGCCCGCTGCGAGGGGACTAACCGCGAAGAAGCCGGCGGCCGGGCCCCCGAGCAGTTCGGCCAGGAGGGGAGGCGAATCGATCCGGGGCGCGCACAGCCAGACCACCCGGGCATCGGGAGTGACGATGGCCGCAGTGCGCTGGTCCGACAGCAGCGAATGCCGCTCGATCGGCACTGTCGCTACGGAGTCAGGATCAGGCCGGCCGGGCTGGTCGACGGCGGCGCTCACCGGCGCGACGCTAGTGGGCGCGCCGGTCTGCGCCGCTACGGTGCCGGGCCGTGAGCGACACGCCGGAGGTGGTGTCCCGGCCCCCTGAGCGCCGCTGCTATCGGCACCCCGACCGCCGCGGCGGGGTCAGCTGCCAGCGTTGCGACCGCCTGATCTGCCCGGACTGCATGCATCAGGCGTCGGTCGGGTTCCATTGCCCCGAGTGCGCGGCCCCGCGCGGTTCCACGTCGATGACCGCTCGGCCACGGATGGTGATTAGTTCCTCACGCCCGGTGGTCACCCGGGTTCTCCTTGCGCTGAACGGGCTGGCCTTCCTGTATTCGGTGGTATTGAGCCGCTCGGCCGCGGGCATCACCCGGATCGACCAGGGATTGCTCATCGACGGCGGCCTGTTCGCTCGTGCCCGGCTCATCGACGGCTTCGAGCTCAAGCTGATCGGAGTGGACACCGGTGAGTACTACCGGCTGGTCACCTCGGCGTTCCTGCACGACGGGATCTTCCATCTGGCCTTCAACATGTACGTCCTGTGGATCCTCGGGCAGATCCTCGAGGCCGCGTTCGGGCGGGCCCGGTTCCTGTCGCTGTTCGTCGTTTCGATGCTCGGCGGCGCGTTCGGGGTGCTGTTGCTGTCGCCGAACTCGCCGACGGTGGGGGCTTCGGGGGCTGTGTTCGGCCTGATGGGGGCCACCGTGCTGGTCCAGCGGGCCATCGGTGGAAGCATCTGGCGCACGCCGCTGGCCCCGCTGTTGATGCTCAACATCGTCTTCACCTTGCTGGTCCCACGGGTGTCGATAGGTGGCCACTTCGGCGGACTTATCGCGGGCGCCGTCATGGGCGCGTTGATGCTCGCCCTGCAGCGTCGCAACGCTCCGGCCTGGGCAACGGTGTCGCTGGGCGGGATGCTCTCGGCGCTGCTGGTGGCGGGGTCGCTGATCGCCGCCGCCCAATAGCCGTCCACCGCCGCCGAATTGGCAGCGCCTTGCACGGATGGCGTGCATTCTGCTGCCAGTTCCGGTTTGGTCCTTCCGTGGTGGGGGATTGGCAGCGCTGGAGTCCCATTTGGGCATCCTGGGCTGCCAGTTCCGGTTTGGTCCTTCCGTGGTGGGGGATTGGCAGCGCTGAAGTCCCATTTGGGCATCCTGCGCTGCCAGTTCCTGGTCGGGTCCGCCGTGCGCCTCGGTCCGTAGGATGAAAGGGTGTCCGGTCCGCCCGAGCCGCAGGAGGTCTACCTCGACCATGCCGCATCCACGCCGCTGAGGCCGTCGGCTCGCGACGCGTGGCTGGCCGCGGCGGAGCGGCACCACGCCAACCCCACCGGATCCCACCAGGCGGCCCGGGAGGCTCGCCGGGCGCTGGACCGGGCCCGCGAGCAGGTGGCCGCGGCTCTCGGCGCCGACCCGGGCGAGATCGTGTTCACCTCCGGAGGCAGCGAGGCCGACAACATGGCCGTGCGGGGCGCTCTCGGGGCCCGGAGGCCCGCCGCGGTGGCGGTGACCACCGAGGCCGAGCACCATGCGGTGCACGATCCGGTGGAACGTTCCGGTGGCGTGATGGTGGGCGTGGACGAGCGGGGCATCGTCGACCTTGCGGCCCTGTCCGATACCCTGAGTTCCCGCGACGGCGACGTTGCGGTGGTGTCGGTGATCGCGGTCAACAACGAGACCGGTTCGATCAACCCGCTCCGTGATGTGGCCGGCGTCGTGCGCGACCTGGCCCCGGGGGCGCTGCTGCACACCGATGCGGTACAGGCTGTGAACTGGATCGACGTGGCCGTCGAGACGGCCGGTTACGACCTCGTATCGGTGACGGGCCACAAGGTGGGCTCGCCGGTGGGCACCGGCGTGCTAGTGGTGCGCGACGGAGTGGAACTCGACCCGTTGATCATCGGCGGCGGCCAGGAACGAGGTCGGCGGGCCGGGACTCCCGACGTAGCCGGAGCGGTGTCGCTCGCGGCCGCCCTGGCCGAGGCCACCGAGCAGCGAGATGAGAGCACGGAGAGGCTCAGCGTGCTGCGCGATGGTCTCATCGATGGCCTCGCCGACCGGCTGGGCGGTCGAGTGCTGGTCTCGGCCGCGCCCGGCGGCGGCGACCGCAGCCACATCGCGGCCGGGATCGCCAACGTGTGCATCGCCGGGGTGCAGAGCGAGGCACTGCTGTTTCTTATCGACGCTGCCGGGGTGCGGGCCTCGGCCGCCTCCTCTTGCTCCAGCGGAGCTCAGGACCCGTCCCACGTGCTGGCCGCCATGGGAGTGCCGCGGGACGTGGCGTTGGGATCGCTGCGGCTGTCGCTCGGGCACACCAGCGCTGCCTCCGATGTGGAGCGGGCCATCGAGGTCATAGTGGAGTCGGTCGAACGCCTCGACCGCTTCGACGGAGGCTGAGATGGTGGACTCGAATGACCGACCGAGAGTTCTCGTGGCGATGTCGGGTGGGGTGGACTCCTCGGTAGCGGCGGCGCGGCTGCTCGAGGCCGGCTACGACATCGCCGGGGTGACGCTGAAGCTCTGGGGCGGACCCAGCGACACCGGTTGTTGCTCGGTGTCCGATGTCGACGACGCCCGCTGGGTGGCCGACGAGCTTGGCATCGAACATCACGTGTTCAACTTCGGGGACGACTTCGAGCGCCATGTGGTGACCCCTTATGTGGTCGACCACGCCGCGGGCCTCACGCCCAATCCCTGCGTGGAGTGCAACCGGCACATCAAATTCCACCGGCTGCTGCGCAGGGCCGACGCGCTGGGGTTCGACTTGGTGGCGACCGGCCACCACGCCCGCATCGTCTGTGGGCCCGACGGGCTCTGGCTGGCGCGGGGGGTCGACGAGGCCAAGGACCAGTCGTACGTCCTGCACATGCTCGACAACTCCGTGCTGGAGCGGTTGCTGCTGCCGGTGGGGGAGACGACCAAGAACGATGTGCGCCTCGAAGCTGAGGCTCGCGGCCTGGTCACGGCGCACAAGCCCGACAGCCAGGATGTGTGCTTCATCACGGCTTCGGCGGGACGCAAGAAGTTCCTCAGCCAGCGCATCCCGATGCGTCCGGGGCGGCTGGTGGACAGTTCCGGCTCCGAGCTCGGCACCGTCGCGGCGTTGGAACTGGTGACCGTCGGCCAGCGGCGGCGCCTGGGAGCCATCGGCGGCGGATCGCCCCGCTACGTGCTCGATGTGGATGCCGAATCGTCGACGGTGACGGTGGGCAGCCGGACGGAGCTCGACTGCGAGATCACACCGCTTTCGGACTGGCGCTGGACGCACGGACCCGTGGACCGCCCGATGCTGGTGCAGACCTCAGCCCACGGCACACCGGCAGCGGCCACGATCGACGCCGACGGCACCACGGTCCACTGGGCTGAACCCCGGCGGGCGGTGGCCCCCGGCCAGAGCGTCGTCGCCTACGCAGGCGATGTCGTGGTCGGCGGCGGCACCGCCGCACGGCCTAGCGGCCGTTGATGACAGCAGAGGAGAACAGCCGCAGGCCTGTCATCGTGTGCTGGTAGTCGACCGTGTCAATCGTGTCGATGCAGATGATCATCTCGTCGATTCCTAGAGCATCGGTGGAGTCATGCGCCCACTGGTGCAGGTCGTCTAGCGGGCCAACATACGAGTGGATCCAATGGTCGAGTTCGTGACGGAGCACCGAGGGTTCCATACCGATCTGGCCGGCGCGACGATCGATCGCGGCGTACCGCTCGTCAACGGTGCCGATCGGGTCGTCCGTCAACAGGACCGTGCACATCCGGCTGATCACCAGATCGTCGCCGCGCCGGCCAAGCGCGTCGGCGGCACGGCGAGTAGTGCGGGCGATCTCGGCGGTCCTGGTGTTGCCCCTAGCCAACACATTGACGCGGTCTGCGAAGCGGGCGGCCAGAGCCACCATCTTGGGCTTCTCAGCTGCCAGAAGGATCTCTGGGCCATCGGAACCGGGCGGCTTCGGCTCGCAGACACCTCCGGAGATCGAGTAGTAGTCGCCCTCGAAGTCGGTCCGGGTCTCAGTCCACAGCGATCGCAAGATCTCGAGTTCCTCTCCGAGCATGGCGACCCGCTCACGGGCGCTCGGGAACTCGATCCCCAGGGACCGCTGCTGCTCCGGCGCGGTTCCCGCGCCCATGCCAACGATCATC
>VXNG01000074.1 GCA_009840695.1 Acidimicrobiaceae bacterium | reverse complement strand
ACGACCGTCTCGACTCGACCATCGTGCGGCTCGACACCGACGAGGGTGTCGTGGGCTGGGGCGAGGGGTGCCCATGGGGCTCGACCTACGAGGCAGCGTTCGCGCTGGGCGTGAGGTCCGGAGTGGAGGAGTTGGCAGCAACGGTGCTGGGGCTCGACCCCCGCCGCATCGATGTCGTCTACCGGGCCATGGACCGGGCCCTGCCCGGCCACCCCTACGTCAAGTCCCCGCTCGACATGGCCTGCTGGGACATCGCCGCCAAAGCGGCCGGCCTGCCGCTGTGCGACATGCTCGGCGGCCGCACCCCCGGCCGGGTCCGGCTGCACACCTCGGTGCCGTCGGGATCGGTGAGCGAGATCATGGCCGAGATCGACATCGTCCGGGAGCAGGGCTACTCGTTCCACTCGGTCAAGGTCGGCGGCGACGCCGAAGGAGACATCGAGCGGATGCGGTCCATCGACTCCCGGATGGCCGACGGCGAGGAGCTCACCTTCGACGTGAACCGGGGCTGGCTGCCCGCCGAAGCCGTGGCCGCCCTCAACGCCACCCGGGAGCTGCGCCGGGTCGTCGAGCAGCCCTGTAACGACCTTGACCAGCACCTGCAGGTCCGCCGCCTGGTTTCTCAGCCTCTGGCCGTGGACGAGTCTCTGGTGACGATGCGTGACCTGCTGCGCATCATCGAGACCGATGCCGGCGAGGTGGTCGGCATCAAGCTGAGCCGCGTGGGCGGGCTGAGCGTGGCCCGCCGGATGCGTGACCTGTGCATGGAAGCCGGCATCCGCATGAACATCGAGGACACCGGGGGCACCGCGCTTCAGGCATCGGCCGTTGTGCACCTGGCTCAAGCCACGCCGGAGCCGCTGCGGCGGGCCACTTGGATCTGCTACGACCGGCTGACTCGCAACCCCGTGGATGGCGGTGCCGTCATCGACGGCGGCTGGGCGGTCGCCCCCGACGAAGCCGGCATCGGCGCTCACCCCGACGAGGCCGCCCTCGGCGACCCCGCGGGGGTCTACACCATCGAGGAGTGAGCGGGTGAACCTCTGGGAGCGGCCGGACGTGCACGCCCGGCGATGGTTCTTGCTCGGTGTTCTGAGCCTGACCCTGGTACTGGTGGTGATGTCGATCTCGGGCCTTAACGTCGCCCTGGCCACCCTGCAGCGCGACGTCGGCGTCACCGGGCCGCAGCTGCAATGGATCGTCAACGCCTACGCGCTGGCCTTCGGCGGGCTGCTGATGACCGGCGGAGCCATAGGCGACCGCTACGGTCGCAAGGGCGCCCTGCTCGGCGGCCTGCTCGTCTTCGGCCTCGGCGCACTGCTCGGCGGCCTGGCCGACTCGGCCGAGGTCATCCTGGTCGCCCGGGCCGCCATGGGTGTGGCCGCCGCCTTCGTGATGCCGGCCACCCTGTCGCTGCTGATCGACATCTTCCCTCCCCCCGAGAGACCGACCGCCATTGCGGTGTGGTCGGGCTTCGCCGGGGGCGGCGCCGCCATCGGGCCGCTGCTCACCGGGCTGTTCGTGACCGGCTGGTGGTTCGTGCCGTCGTGGGGGTGGGAGGCCGGCTTCCTCTACAACGTGCCGGTGGTGGCCGTGGTGATGGTCGCAATGGCGCTATGGCTGCCTCGATCCCGAGATGAGCAGCCCCGCCACCTCGACCCCGCCGGGGCGGCGCTGTCCATCGTGGCCATGACCGCGCTGATCTACGGCATCATCGAGGGGCCCGAGCAGGGCTGGACATCAGTACCGGTGCTCTCGGCCTTCGCGGTGGCCGTCATCTTCGGTGCGGTCCTACTGGTATGGCAGCAGCGCGCCCGCCATCCGATGCTGCCACTTGAGCTGTTCGGTGACGGACGCTTCAGCATCGGCTCCGCGGTGGTGACCATGACGTTCGTGGTCATGATCGGGTTCTGGTTCCTGTTCGCGCTGTACGTGCAGTTCGTTCTGGGGTACACCGCCTTGGAGGCGGGTCTGGCGACCATGCCCGAGGCACTGGCGTCGATGGTGGTTTCCCCGCTCACAGCCCCGCTGGTCAACAGGTTCGGGTCGCGCCCCATCATGGCGGTCGGCTTCGCAGTGCTGGCCCTTACATTCCTGCCGCTGGCGCTGGTCGACACCGATACCAGCTACTGGTACCTGCTTGGGCCACTGGTGCTGGCCGGTGTGGGGCTGGCCCTGGCCATGACGCCCGCGACCAACGACATCATGATCGCCACCCCCTACCAGAAGGCCGGCATCGGCTCGGCCGTGAACGACACCGCCCGCGAGCTCGGTGCCGCGCTGGGCATCGCCACGCTGGGCGCCCTGTCCACGTCCATCTACCGCAGAACGGTGGATGTGGCCGATCTGCCGAGCGAGGTCGCCGCACCCGCAGCCGAGTCGATGGGCGCGGCCATCGAGGCCGCATACGAACTGTCCCGATCGGGCGCCCTGGGCGAGGCCGCGGCCCAGGCGACGCTCACCGAGACGGGGCAGGCCTTCACCACCGCCTTCGCCCAGACGATGGCGGTGTCGGGTGTGGTGTCGGCCGTGGCCGCGGCCGCCCTGCTAGTTGGCCACGTCATCCAGACCCGTGCGCGACTTCGCGTCTGACTCGCGGGCCGTCGACTCGTAGATGGCCGCCGCCATGACCGACTGCTGCTCGGCCCGGCGCTGCCAGTAGATCTCGGCCCGGACGCCGTGCACCGCCGCGCTGTCGGGCTCGGCCGCCGCAGCCAGGTCGATCAGATGGCACGCCACCGCCAACTCCCCGTCTCCGGCCAGCCTCTCGGCCCGGCCGGCCAGGGCTCCAGGACCACCGGCGAGGTCGGCCAGCTCCGACGCCACCGCGGTGTAACGGGCCGGCTTGAGACTGCTGGGGATGCCGTCATACCAGCCGCCGTAGAGCCGCCAGACGTTGCGGACCACGAACTCGGGCTCGTCGTAGGTGGGTGCCAGGTAAGGCCGCCGGATCCGCTCGGCGGCCAGGCGCGCCTCGGCCAGCACATCGTCGAGGCTGGCCCCGCGGTTCATCAAGTCGAGGGTCATCATCGTCAACTCCTCGAGCACGGCCGCAGTGTCCAGCAGCACGCGACGGACCCGCTCACCGCCCGCGATGGGCAGCCCGTGACCGGGCAGAAGCAATTCCGGGCCCGCAGCAGCGATGTCGCGCAGCGCCGCGGCCCACTCCAACGGGTAGCGCTGCGACTTGGCCGGGTTACCGGCATTGGGGAAGTGCCACAGCATCAGATCCCCGGTCACGGCCACGGCACGATCCGCGATCCACGCCCACAGATGGTCGTCGGTCTCGGCCCGCACATGACGCAGCTCGATCTCCAAGCCGCCGACATCCAAGGTCGTGCGCCGGTCGAAAGACACGTCCAATTCGGGCACCTCAAAGGCCCAGCCCTCCACCAGGTCCCAGTTCGGAACCCGCCCGAACTGCCGCTGGTTGACGACCTGGTTGTAGCCGTCGGTCAGCCGGTACCGGGCCACCCGGGCCGGCAGCGCCTCGTGGCCCACCAGCAGGGGGCGATCCCCCGATGCGGCCAGACCGTCAACGACGGCCGCTGCCCCGCCGGCGTGGTCGCGGTGACCGTGGGTCAGGACCACATGGCTCACGGGTGCGCCGGTTCCGGACCGGATCCGCTCGACCACCCGTGGCCCGAGGTCGGGGACGCTGGAGTCAAACACGACCGCAGCCGAGGCGGTCTCCACCACATGGACATGGGCGAACGACTCGATCATGGTCACGCCGTCCTGCAGCTCGTGGCTAGCACCCAGCCCGTCGCCCGGCAATCCCAGACCGAAAGGCCGTCCGTCGGCCTCGAACATAACGTTGTCATCGATAGCGGCGGCCGACCTGGCCAGAATGTCGCTGGTCATGGCCCAATGATGGGCCATGAAGCGCGCCGCAGCCGGCTTGGGAACTCAGAAGCGGTAGGCTATGCGGATCGACACCGCCGCGCCGGCTACCGACGAGGCAGCCACAGCCAGCCACATCGCCGGGTAGCCGGAATGCTCGATCAGCCATCCGGTGACCAGGGGCCCCACGAACACGCCCACGTAGATGCCCATCTGAGTGACTCCGGTGGCCGTGCCGGCCGCCCGGGGGTTGGCCCTCACGATCCCGTAGTTGGTGAACACCGGCCAGATCCAGCCACACCCGAACGACAGCAGCATGGCGGCCACATGGGTGGCCGGCGAGCGCAGGGCCAGCGCGGCCATGCCCGCCGAGCCCACCAGGGCGGTGATGCCCCCCACCCGGAACGGCTTGACCCTCATGGTGTCTGAGAGCCAGCCGCTCACCACTCGCATCGTGATGCCGGTTGCAGCCCCGATACTCAGGAGGAGCCCTGCCATGCCCTCGCCGAGCCCGGCGTCAACGCCGGAGCCGACTCCCCAGGCAACGAGTGCTCCCGCGCTGAAGGCCAGGAAGGCACCCACTGCGGCGGCTCCGAACAGATCCCGGGACGACGACTCCGGCTCGGCGGCACGGGCCGCGGTCTGGAAGACCGACGATCCGATGACCGCCCTCACCAGCGCCAGCGACATCAGAGCGAATACCGCGCCGGCCACATAGGCCCAGCGCCAGCCCACGGTGAGAGCCAGGGAAGGCACCGCGAAGCCCGCCAGCAGGGTGGCAGTGGGCTGGGACGACTGCTTGATCGACACGGCCAGGCCCAGCCGGGGCAGCTGAGCCTGGGCCAGGGCCAAGTTGACGGACGTCTGGTTGGCGGCGTTGGCCAGCCCGGCCATCATCAGGAACGCGATCACCGCCCCGAAGGAGCGGGCCGTGGCGGCCAGCGCCAATTGCGCCGCGATGGTCGCTCCTAGGGCCAGCGTCATCTGGTTGAGGGGTCCGATCCGCTGAGCCAGCCGGCCGAGCATGATCGAGCCGACCATGGCGGCCCCGAAGAACGATCCGAGGCCCCAGCCGTAGACGCCCTCGGATACACCCATCTCCTCGCTCACCTGCACCGACATGGCGCCGATGAGGAATCCGGGCAGCACCGTGGACACGGTGGCCATCACTGCGGCGTTGATCACCTGGGACGGACGCGCTTCGACAGCCAAGGTGCGTGCGGTCCTCTCTAGCGCGGGGTGATGGGACGGATCATGCACTCCTGGGCGAACGAGGCCACCAGCGCTCCGTCGGTGCTGAAGGCGTGGCCCTGGCCGAAGCCCCGGGCTCCGGCCAGCGTGGGCGAGTGCTGGGCGATGAGGCACCACTCGTCGATGCGGAACGGCCGGTGGAACCACACGGAGTGGCTGGTGACCGCAGTGTGCAGAGTGTGGTAGGAGTCGGCCTGGCTCAGGCCCTCCACCGGGAGCAGCACGGTCCCCACGATGGTCAGATCGGTGGCGTGGGCCAGCAGACCCTGGTGTACCGCCGGGTCGTCGCTCAGGCGTCGGTCCTCGACCCGGCTCCAGAAGGCGTACCGGGGAGGAGCCGGTGCGGGGTCCCGCAGGTCGGTGCCGCCCACCACCTTGGTCGCCCACGGGATCATGGACATGTCCCGGTCGACGCCCTGGGACGGGTGGCCCGCATCGGGGGCGGCCTCCTGGTGCTCGAAGGCCGAGATGTGCTCCGGTGCGTGCATCGAGAGCAGCGCGGTGAAGATGGTCTTGCCGCGCTGGGTGGCCCGAGTGCGGCGCACTGCGAAGGTCCGTCCGGTATGGGTGTCCTCCACCTCGAACTCGAGCGGGTCGGTGGTGCTGCCCTCCCGGGGGAACAGGCAGCTCATCGACTTGACTGCCTTGCCCTCGGTGGTGGCTGCCCCCAGCGCCACCGCTTGGGCCAGCAGCTGGCCCCCGAAGATCCGCGGATACTCCATCTCGATGTTGGGCGCCGTCCACACGCCCGGCCGCAACTGCCGCACCTCGAGGCAGCCCAGCAGGTCGTCGAGGGTGAGGACCGCCATCAGGTGGGTGTCCCGGCGGGACGGAACAGCGGAACGTGCCACTCGCCGCTCTCCTCGAACAGCACCTCCACCCGCATCCCGATCTCGACGTCGTCGATCTTGCACCCCACGATGTTGGTGCCGATCCGCACACCTGGATCCTCGTCGAGCTCGACGAAGGCGAACACGTAGGGCGGGGTGAACCCCGGGATCCATTCCTTGCGGTTGACGGTGTAGGTGGCCACCGTGCCGGTGCCTGCCACCGGTTCGGGCTCGACGCGGCGCGAGTGGCAGAAGGGGCATGCCGGGCCAGGCGGGTGGATCCAGCGGCGGCATTCACCGCAGCGCTGGATCCGGAGCCGGCCGTCAGCCCCGGAGCGCCAGTAGAACTCGCTCTCCGGTGAGGCCAGCACGAACCGGGGAGGAGCGTCCGAGCTCATGAGGCGCCCCGGGTCAGCAGCAGGCAGCCGGTCTCGGGGCCGCCCCCGGCTCCGACCGCGGCCACTTCGCAGCCGGGCACCTGGATGTTGGCGGTGCCCCGCAACTGCATGACCGCCTCGTGAAGGTGGCCGAAGCCGTGCAACCGGCCCGCGGAGAGCTGGCCTCCGGAGGTGTTGAGCGGCATCGGGCCGTCGGGGCCGATATTCGTGCCGCCCTCGATGAAAGCCCCGCTCTCCCCCTTGCCGCAGAAGCCCATGGCCTCAATCCAGGCGAGGGTCAGCCAGCTGAAGCCGTCGTACAGCTGGGCAGTGTCCACATCGGCGACCGTCAGCTCGGTGCGCTCCCACATCGAGGCCGCGGTGTGGCGCATCATCATCGACGTCAGATCGTCGAACTGGTCCCATGAGGGCCGGCCCCGGATGGCGGTTCCCATGGCATTGATGCCCACCGCGCCCGCCGGTGTGTCGGGCGCGTAGTCGCGGTGCGAGACCACCACCGCGGTGGACCCGTCGCAGGGCACGTCGCAGTCGTAGAGGCACAGGGGATCGCTGACCATGCGTACCGCCAGGTAGTCGTCGATGGTCATGGGGTCGGTGTAGATGGCCTTGGGGTTGGCCGCGGCATTGGCCCGCCCGTTAACCGCGATGGCACCGAGCTGGGTCCGGGTGGTGCCGTAGTCGTGCATGTGGCGGCGGGCGTAGCAGGCGACCCAGCAGGCGGCCGACGCCGCACCGTAGGGAATCATGAACTGGAACGGACCGGCCGAGCCGGCCATCCCGCCACCGGATCCGCCGGAGCCGCCACCAGGTCGGAGAGGCCCGCCGCTGCCCTCCACGACGGTGCGGAACACCAGCACATGGCGAGCCAACCCGGCTGCCACCGCCAGCACCGCGTTGTGCACCGCGCCCAGCGGCCCCGCCGTCTCCACTCCCGCGCTGCGCCAGTTCAGCGACAGCCGCAGAGCCTCGTGCAGTTCGGCCCCCATTGCTCCGCCGAACGAGCCGCCGAAGCCGGGATAGGTCGACACGCCGTCGATGTCGGCTGTCGTCAGACCGGCGTCGGTGACGGCCCGCAGCGCCGCCTCGACGGTCAGGTCGATGCCGGTGCGATAAAGCCGGCGGCCGATGTCGGACTGGGCCGTCCCGCTGATGATGGCCCGACGTTCCAGTGGCTCAGCCATCAACGGGTTGCTCCCGTCTCAAAGAGGCGGGACTCCAGGACGGCTCCTGCCTCGTCCGTCGGGCCCTGCCAGGTGATCCTGCCGTGCTCCAGGACCGCGGCCCGATCGCACAACTCCAAGGCGTGACCGACTTGCTGCTCCACGATCAGCAGCGCCGTGCCGGTTGCCCTGATCTGGCTCAGCGTCTCGAATACCTGGTCCACAACCATGGGGGCGAGACCCAGGGAGAGTTCGTCGGCGATCAGCAGCCGGGGTGACTCCACCAGCACCCGCGCCAGCGACAGCATGCGTTGCTCACCACCCGACAGCGTGCCGGCGACCTGGCCGCGACGCTCGCCCAGCCGGGGGAACAGCTCGTAGGCCCGGTCCAGCCCGCCGGCCAGCCCGGCCCGGCCGAAGGCCCTCTGGAACGACAGCGCCAGATTCTCCTGCACCGTCAGCGAAGCGAACACCGAGCGGCCCTCGGGCGCATGAGCCACCCCTTGGCGCACGAAGCACCACGCCGACGAGCCGCCTTCCGAGACCGGCTCACCGTCCACGAGCACCCGGCCCGCCGTCGGCGCCAGCAGACCGCTGGCCACCCGGGCCAGCGTCGTCTTGCCCGCCCCGTTTGCGCCCACGAGCGCCACCGCCTCCGTCTCACCGACGGCGAGGGACACGCCGAAGAGGGCTCTGAACGGCCCGTATCCGGCCTCCACCTCCCGCAGCTCAAGAATCGGCGCGCTCACGGCACACCTCTATCGCAGCCCCCGCGAACTTCCGGCTGAGAAGGGGAATAGTCCCCCATTACCGCCGGAAGTTCGTCGAGACGCCGCAGTGCCACGCTCATGAGACCTCGAAACTACCGAGGTAGGCCCGACGGACCGAGGGGTCGGCCAGCACGTCGACGGTTTCGCCCTCGGCGATCAGCGCCCCCGAGTCGAGCACGTAGGCGCGCTCGGTGAAGTCGGCGACCAGCGCCACGTCGTGCTCCACCAGCAGCACCGCAAACCCCCTCGTGTCCTGAACAGCCCGCAGCGTGGCGGCCAAGGCGTCCGTCTCGTCACGATCGAGCCCCGAAGAGGGCTCGTCGAGCAGCAGGATCTGCGGACCGGTCATCAGCGCCCGGCCGACCTCGACCAGCCGGCTCTGGCCCAGGCTCAGAGACTCGACCGGCTTGCCGGCGAGTTCGGCGATGCCCAGCAACTCCAATACCTCGTCGCACGCGGCGATCTCGTCCGGTGTCGGCCGGCCCCGGCCGATCAGGTCCTTCCAGAATGCGCCCGTGCCGTTGCGGATGCGCTCCGCAATGAGCAGGTGCTCCCGAACGGTGGTGTCGGAGAACAGTTCAACTCGCTGGAATGTGCGACCCATGCCCGCACGGGCTCGACGATGTGCCGGCCACCCACCGACGTCAACGCCGTTGAGGAGAACCTGGCCGGCATCGGGCCGCAGGATCCCGAGCAGGCAGTTGAACAAGGTGGTCTTGCCCGCGCCGTTGGGGCCGATCAGACCCACTCTCTCCGTGGCCGCGACGCTCACGCTCACGTCGTCGAGGGCGCGGATACCCGAGAAGGCCACACTCACACCCGAAGCCTCAAGCAGTGTCATGTTGCGGCCCCCTCCCGAGCTTCGAGCCGGCGGTTGATGCGGGCGGCCGAGCGCCGCTTGCCGTGCTCCACCAGACCCTCGGGATGGCGGGCGAACTGCATGGCCATGAGACCGAACAGGATCAGCCGCCAATTGCCCGAGATCGGCCACAGGTCGGGCAGCCGCTCCTCGCCACGCACGATCCAGCCCAAGAGCTCTCCCTGGAGGATCAACGGCTCGAACAGGGCGAAGGCGGCACCGGCAAAAACGGCCCCCTCCACGGTGCGAGACCCGAGCGCGACCACCACCACCAGCCAGAACAGCGCGGTCACGGGAGCAAAGTTGAGCGCGTAGTTCACATTCTGCTGATGCATCGAAAGCAGCGCTCCGCCCAACCCGGCGATCGCAGCCGACACCGCGAAGGCGACGACGCGGGCCCGAGCCGCGGAGATGCCGATTGAGGCGGCGGCCACCTCGCTGCCCCGGAGGGCCGCGAGAGTGCGCCCGATGGTGCCTTCGCGCAGCTGAATCACCCCCACCGACACCACTACCAGCGCCACCACCGCCAGAACCAGGAAGGCCCGGTCGCTGGCGAAGTCGATCGGCCCGATCAGTGGGCGGGGTACCTGGGTGCCGGTGAGCAGGGCGGTGCTTCCCCCGCCCACCCAGGAGAACTTCACCATCACCGCGTCGAAGAAGAATGCGAACGCCAGCGTGGCGATGGCGAGCCACACTCCCCCCAACCGCAGAACCGGAAGTGACAGCAGCGCTCCGACTGCTGCGGCCAGCGCCGCTCCGATCAGCGCGGCGGCCAGAACCGACATGTTGAACCGGTCCGCCATCTGGAAGACGGTGAAGCCTCCGATGGCCGCGAACGTCCCCTGGCACAGCGAGATCTGGCCGCCCATGCCGGTGATGACGGTGACCGACAGGTAGATGAGCGCGATGATCACTGCCTTCGTCACGAGGCTCATCCACAGGACGTCGGCCCGGAACCACACCACCAGCCCGACCACGGTCACAAAGAACACCCCGAACAGCCGGGTGAACAGCGTCAGCTTGGGGTGGCGCTCGAGGGCGGCCAACGCCGGAGGCGGGGGATCCACGCCGGCCAGGGGATCGGATGCCTCCCGCTGCCGGCCGACGGCGCGCCACAGCACGAGGATGGCGAACAGCACCACGAACGGCAGAGACGGGGTGAGGTTCTCCTGGAAGGGCCGCAGCCAGGTGTGGTCGTCGGCCAGTCCGGGCAGGAAGGTGTTGAACACCGCGATGAACCACCCCAGCCCCAGCCCGCCCAGCAGGGCCCGGGGCAGGCTGACGAGCAGTCCTGTGGCCGCCGCGGCCACCGCGATGATCACCAGCGTGAAGTAGTCCCCCGAGCTGAGCGAGTTGAATCGGGGCGCGATCAGCACGCCGGCCATGCCCGCGAACGTGCTCGACAGGGCCCAGGCGAAGGCCGAGACCCGGTTGGCGTTTATCCCGCTCAGCTCGGTCATCCGGGGACTCTCCACCACTGCCCGCATGGACAGGCCCATCATCGTGAAGCGGAACAGCGCGGCCAGGAGCAGCGTGCCGGCCAGCGCAACCGCCATCATGGCCAACTCGTCGCGGTTGAAGCGGTAGACCCCGAACGGGTCGTAGTACACGCCGGCTCCGTCGGGCACGATGCCGGTGATCTGCCTCCCGGCGACAGCACTGAACCGGACCGCCCAGTTGAAGATCTCGGGCAGCGCCACGCTGAGACCGATGGTGACGACCAGCTTCGACACCGGTGAGCTGGTCCGCAGGTGGCGGAAGATGGCTCGCTCGAGGACCAGGCCCACCAGTGGCGCCAGCACGAACACCGACACGAGCAGGGCCGCCCACTTGGGCCAGCCCCACACGCTGTGCGTCTTGAAGTACATGGCGGCCGAGATGTAGGCCTGCGCGCCGAACGCCAGGTTGAACACGCCGGAGGTCTTGTAGGTGAGCACGAAGCCCAGCGCTATGAGCGCGTAGACCGCTCCGGGCGGCGTGCCCTGCAGCAGGCCTCGGAAGAGGTCCTCGAAGAATCCGGCCGCAAGGATCACGCTGCGACGCTCAGGCTTCGTTTGCGGTCACGGGCCTCAGAGCGAGCGCGCAAGTGTCAGGCCGCGAAGTCGGTGGGTGTCGGCTCAGACCATTCCTCGGTGTCGCCGGGCCAGCACATCCACGGTGCAGGCTGGAACCCGACGAATCCCCCGCCCTCGATCCGCACCGAGGACGTGCAATGAA
>VXNG01000068.1 GCA_009840695.1 Acidimicrobiaceae bacterium | reverse complement strand
CCATCGGGGTCGGCTACGACGCCGACATCGTGCTGCTCGACCCGTCGGCCAGCCACGTGGTGCGGGCGGCCGAGTCGGAGTCGAGCCAGGGTTACACGCCCTTCGAGGGCCACGAACTCGACGGCAGGGTGAGCCATGTGTGGCTGCGGGGCGAGCCCATCCTTTCAGGCGGGCAGGTGGTGGGACGCGCCCGAGGCCAGTACCAGCGAAGGCCCACATGAGCGGGGCCTGTGCGCTCGGCCGCCGGGCTTCAGCGAGGCTGGGGGAAGCCGCCGGCCTTGGCCACCAGGCTGGGCACGCCGTGGCCGAGCTGGTCCTCCAGCCAGGCGCTCGCCTCGATCAGGGCGTCGAGGTCGAGCCCGGTGTCGAAGCCCATCTCGTGCACCATGTACACCACCTCCTCGGTGGCGACGTTGCCGGTGGCCCGCGGCGCGAACGGGCAGCCGCCTACCCCGCCGAGGCTGGAGTCGAACACCCGCACGCCCGTGTCGATGGCCGCCGCGATGTTGGCCAGCGCGGTGTTGCGGGTGTTGTGGAAGTGGCCCCGCAGAGCGATGCCACCGGCCCGCTCCGCCGCGCCCTCGAACAGGGCGGCCACCTGGTTGGGAACCCCGACGCCGATGGTGTCGGCCAGAGCCACCTCGTCGGGCTGGGTCTCGGCCAGCTCGGCCACGATCTCCAGCACCCGGTCGGCATCAACCCGTCCCTCGTACGGGCAGCCGCACACCGCCGACACGGTCACCGAGGTGCGGACACCGGCCGCCCGGGCCGTGTCGGAGATGGCCCGCCACCGCTGGATCGACTCTGCCACCGTGGCTCGCTGGTTGGCCTGCGAGAAGGCCTCGGTGGCCACCACCACCCCGCACACCTCGTCGGCGCCCGCTTCGATAGCCCGCTCCACGCCCCGCTGGTTGAGCACCAGCGCGCTGTAGCTGACGCCGGTGGTGCGGGGCACGCCGGCCATGACCGCCTCGCCGTCGGCCATCTTGGGCACCGCCTTGGGGCTGACGAAGCTGGCCGCCTCGACCCGGGTATGGCCGGCTGCGACCAGCCGCTGGATGAGCTCGACCTTCTGGGCGGTGCTGAGGTCGGCGGGATCGGCCTGGAGGCCGTCGCGGGGGGCGACATCCACGATCTGGACACGCTCGGCCTGCTGGTTGGGCCTGGTCATGATGGGCCCGAGGATAACGGGGAGGGGGATCATGCCCGGAGCACTGAGTGACATTCGGGTGGTCGAGGTGGGCACTCTGCTGGCCGGGCCGTTCTGCGGTCAGCAACTGGCCGACCACGGCGCCGAGGTGATCAAGGTCGAGCCGCCGACCGGCGACCCGATGCGAGCCTGGGGCCAGGAGATGGCCGGCGGCAAGTCGCTGTGGTGGCCCGTGGTGGGCCGGGGCAAGAAGTCCGTCACCATCAACCTGCGCGAGCCGGCCGGGCAGGACCTGGTACGCCGGCTGTGCAAGGGCGCCGACGTCCTGCTGGAGAACTTCCGTCCGGGCACACTGGAGAGGTGGGGCCTCGCGCCCGAAGACCTCCGCGCCACCAATCCCCGGCTGATCGTCACCCGGGTCTCGGGCTACGGGCAGACCGGCCCGTACGCCTCCCAGCCCGGTTTCGGCGCCGTCGGCGAGGCGATCGGAGGCATCCGCTACACGACGGGCGACCCTTCGAGCATGCCGAGCCGGACCGGGATCAGCATCGGGGACACCCTCACCGCCATGTTCGCCACCATCGGCACGCTCAACGCGCTGCATGCCCGCGAGCGCACCGGCCGGGGCCAGGTCGTCGACGCGGCGCTGTACGAGTCGGTGCTGGCGGTCATGGAGTCGCTGCTGACCGAGTACCACGTGGCCGGGTTCATCCGCGAGCGCACCGGCTCGATAATCCCCAACATCGCGCCGGCCAACGCCTACCCGACCCGCGACGGGAAGATCCATCTCATATCGGGCAACCAGGACACCGTGTGGCGGCGCCTGGCCGAGGCGATGGGCCGGCCCGAGCTGGGCACCGATCCCCGCTATGCCACCCACGTCGTCCGGGGCGAACACCAGCAGGAGCTGGACGAGATCATCGCGGCATGGACCGCCACCGTCGACTCCGACTGGCTGCACCAGCACCTCAACGCACACGGCGTCCCCAACAGCCAGATGTACCGGGCCCCGGAGATGCTGGCCGACGAGCACTTCGCCGCTCGCGAAGCCATCGCCTGGGTGGACAGTGCGGACTTCGGGACGGTACCCATGCAGAACGTCGTGCCCCGCCTGTCCGGCACCCCCGGTTCGATCAACTGGTCCGGACCTGAGCTGGGCGAGCACAATGAAGAGGTGCTGGGCGGGATCTTGGGACTCGATGCGGACGCCATCGAGCGGCTGCGGGCCGACGGGATCGTGACATGACGTCGCGGGAAGCCAAGACGGGCGAGGCGCTGGCCGAGGACTACCGGCAGGCAGGGTTCAACCGGCGGCTGGGGTTCGGGACTCGCCCGGCCCTGGTGGTGATCGACTTCTGCCTGGCCTACCTGGATCCCGAATCTCCCCTCTACGCCGGGGTGGAGGACGCCCGAGCATCGTGCCAGCGGGTGCTGACCGCCGCTCG
Source organism: Acidimicrobiaceae bacterium (assembly GCA_009840695.1). The sequence continues at coordinate 8,852 of VXNG01000068.1, read as the reverse complement.
AGAGGCCGGGATTCCGGTCGTGCACTCCAGGATCGAGTTCCAGCCCGGCGGCGCTGACGGCGGGATCTTCTTCCGCAAGGTCGGCGCGCTGGAGTGCCTCGTCCGGGGCAGCCCGCTGGGCGCCTACGGCGAAGGACTGGCGCCTGTGGACGGCGAAATCGTCGTGGTCAAGCAGTACGCGTCCAGCTTCTTCGGAACGTCCCTGGCCTCGACGCTGACCTCGATGGGAGTCGACACGCTGATCCACACCGGCGTTTCCACCAGCGGCTGCGTCCGGGCCACCGCGCTCGACGCCTGCCAGCACGGCTTCGTTCCCATCGTCGTGCGCGACGCCTGCGGGGACCGGGACCCGCAGATCCACGAGTCAAACCTGTTCGACCTGGACGCAAAGTACGCCGACGTGGTCTCCGAGCGGGAGGTCCTCGACTACTTGTCGACCCTGACTGCTGGGAACTGACCGCCAACGACCGCTGAGCGGGAGGCTCACCGCCGGTCTTGGACGATGACTGTGTCGGTGCCGGAGCGGCCGAACACTTCGGGGGCGTAGATCTCCTCGGCCTTGGCTGGGGGCACGACGAAGGTGCCAGGGGTGGTGGCCCGGGCGACGTAGCTGTATTCATGGGTGCCGGCCCACAGGTACGACGAGAAGGCCTCGGCCCGATCGTCGCGGAGGTTCTGGTGCTCGTACCAGGTCCACCACCACCATGAGTCGGCGGCCCCGCTACCGCGGGCGTCGATCTCGCCGGTCACCGCCAGTGCCGGGTTGAGCGACTCGAAGCCTGCGGGCATGGGATCGACCAGCGCCATGTTGGTGCGCCGGCTGTCGTTGACCATGGTCACGTTGACCCGCACCTGGGCCCCGGCCAGCACATGCCAGACACCGTCGTCGTCGAGCCACACATCGCCGGGATCGTCGACTGCCTCGTAGCTGCGCTGCACCACGAAGCCCCGGTCCAGAGGATCCAGGTTGAGGTCGTCGGGGGCGTAACGAAGACCGAGGCGGTAGTAGAGACGGCCTTCTCCGTCCTTCTCGACGATGAGATCAGAGTCGCCCACTGCCAGCAGCTCCGCCATCGGGACGAGCGTCAGGGCCCGATCGGTGCTGCGCCCGGAGAACTCGTGCTGGGCGGCGTAGAGGTCGCCGAGCCACACCCGGGCGACAAAGTCGGGATCGGTCGCCTCGAAAGCGGCGAAGTAGCGGTTCAGGGCCAGCAGGATGAACGAGTTCTCCTGGACGTTGTTCCAGCGTCCCCTGATCCGGCTGGCCAGCAGTCCGGCCACGGCCTTGGGAATCAGATCCGACTCGGGAGCCATCGTGATCAGGGCATCGAGCACGATGGCGTCGGTGCGGCGGCTCGAATGCAGCAGCAGGTAGGCGTCCTCGCCGTAGTCGGTGACGAATGCGGCCGCCCCGGCCGTCTCGACGACCCGGTTGTTGAGGATCCGCTCGATGCTGGCCTCGACGGCGTCGTCGTCCACTACCGGCCAGATCCAGGCCAGGGCGTCCACCCCCAGATTCGTGCCCCGGCGTTGCCATAGGGCGCGGGCGGCGCGGGTGTCTCGATCCCCGCCCAGCGACCGGACATGCAGCGCGTAGGCCAGCAGCATGTCTTTGCTTCGCTGGCTGTAGTAGTCCGGGATCCGGTCCTCGATGGTCTCCAGGTACCAGTACCCGCTGGACATGACCCTGTCCGGCACGGCGAAGCCCTCGTTGCGGGCGACGATCAGCGCATGCATCGCCTGGATCGACTGGTACGGGCTCGACGGACGGTTGCGCGACCACCACCCGAAACCGCCGTCGCTGTTCTGGAGGGCCGACAGTTCGGTGATGTCGCGGCGCACGGTGGCGTCGAACTCCGCCGGGCTGGCGAGACCCTCGGCCTCGAACGCCCCGAGCACGTCGCGCAGTGCGGAGATGGCCAGGATGCGGCTGGCGTAGGCATCGGCGCTGGCGTATCGGTACTCGGAGAGGTACAGCACGGCGTCGGTCAGAGCCTGGAGCGCGGTCGACGAGGTGTTGATCTCGAGCCCGCCGAACTGGGGAATCACGTCTCGCGGCGCGGCCAGCGACTGGATGACCACGCCCTCGTCGACCACCCCGTAGGTGGCGAATGCCTCGCTGGTGGCCGGGGTGTACACCGGCAGGGCGACGATCTGGGCGTCGGCGTGGTCGCCCGACACCGCCGCCGCCCGGAAGCGGGCTGTGCCCGGCGAGTTCGCTCGGGCCGGGAACCGGACCTCGACCCGGTCGTTGGCGGGCACCGTCACACGCCGTCCCGGCGACCCGTCCAGCTCGAGGTTGGAGGTCTGCACGACCACATCCACCACCATGGGGGAGTCGGTCTGGTTCTGGACGACGATCGGCAGCTCGAACTCGTCGCCGTAGTTCAGGAACCGGGGGGCCGAGGGCCGCACCTGGAGGGGCAACCGCGCGGTGATGGCCGACTCGGCCGTGCCGAAGCGCTCGGCGCCGTGGACCGCGACCGCCATCACCCGGTAGCGGGTGAGGTTGTCGGGCAGATCGAACTCGACCGTGATCCGGCCCGCGGCATCGGTGGCTGCGTCGGGATCGAACAGTGCCAGAGCGTCGAGGTTCTCGCGGACATCGACTAGGAGTCCGGCAGAGCCAGCCCCACCCCCCTCGTCGGCGGACGCCGCCATGGCCTCCTCCGCGACGGCCATCTCGGCATCTGCGAAGTCCTCCTCGATCAGGCGGAGGAGCTCTTGGGGGCTCTCGAGCAGGATGGTGCCTCGGCTCCGCCAAGTGTTCAAGTACGCCGTCCAGGGGCGGTAGAAGACATCGATGGGATCGGTCAACTGGAAGTCCGACACGGCCAGCACCGCCTCGTCCACCACGATGAGAAGCACGTTGGCCCCCTCGACGGGAGCACCGCCGGCGTCGTTGACCTCCACCGCGATGCTGGTGGCCGCGCCGGGCTTCACCACATTCGACGCGGGCTCGGCGGTGACATCGAGAGTCCGCAGCAGAGGCGGGACCCGCAGCAGGGCCTGCCCCGACGCATAGGCGGGACGATGGGGCGCACCCTCCAGGGTGGTCCCGTCATCGGCGGTCCGCTCGGTGGTAGAGACGATCTCGACCTGCACCACGAGCTCGGGAACATGATCGTCGGTAATCGGCACCTTGAGAACCGCGGCATGGTCAGCGATCTCGAAGGTGCGGAGCTCGATGATCTGGTTGTGGGCGACCGTCAGCAGGCCGGTCCCCGAGGCGAAGGGCGAGTCGACCAGGATCTCCGCCGTGTCCCCCGCGGCGTAGGTCTCGGCATCGGGAATCAGGTTGGCGGTCTCAAGATCGATCCTGCGGCTCGGAGGGCCGCTCCTTGAGCCGGCGACCCAGCGGGTCAACTCGCTGCGGCTGGTCCGCCCCGCGTCGTCGACGACGTGCGCGGAGATGCGGTAGCGGCCTCCGATGTCCGTCGCGAACTCGCAGTCGACCGGCATCTGCGCAGCCACGGCCTCGCAGGTCTCCGGGTCTACCGGAACCTCAGTCCACTGGCCGTCGACGTACTGGTGGACGATGCGCGCCGCGGTGATCTCAAAGGATCGGCCAGGAACCGGGTTGCCGTCGATGTCGGTCACCACCGCGTCGATGTCGAGGGTGTCTCCGGCCCTCACGAAAGTGCGAGTGGAGCGAACACCGACATAGAGGCTGGCTGGATGGACCAGGACGTCGGTCGCCGATGCCCATTGCTGGCGGTTCACGTCAAGCACCCGAGCCTCGGCGGTCACCGTGGTGGGGAGATGGTCGCCGTCGCCCTCGAAGTCCATGCGCAGGTAATGGCTGCCGCTGGAGTTGGTCCTGCCTGAGAAGGTCTTGCGCTGCGGCTCGGGCCACGGCTCGTAGTAGTCGCCGAAGTACCACCATGGACGCCATACGCCGAACGTGAAATCGCTCCAGTTGGGCGGGGAGTACGAGCCCTGCCGGGTGGTGACCGTCCAGGTGACCTCTGCGTCGGGGAGCGGACCGCCGGAGAAGTACGTGGCGTCGACCGCGGCCACCGCCGGCTCGTCAACGAGATGGGGACCTGCTGATTCGAGGCGTGCCTCCACTTCGAACTCGGGGCGGCGGAACTCCTGGACCTGGAACGAGTGATAGTGCAGGTCGCTGTCGCGGCTGCCCTGACGCTCGAAGAGGATGCTGCTCCAACCGAGGTTCGCTCCTTCGGGCAAGTCGACGGTGAGATCAAAGCCGCCGTGGCCGTCCAGACGGACCTCGCCACTGCCGAGATCGTTGCCGAACGGGCCGAAGACGCTGTAGGTGACCAGCTCACCGCTGGGGAAGAGCTCAAGGTCGCCGTCGCCGCTCAGATCGAGATTCCGAACCCAGCCCTTCAGATGCAACGTCTCGCCGGGGCGGTAGATGCCGCGATCGTCCGTGGTGTACCAGATGGTCTGGTCGTCCCGCGGCCACGCCGCGACGTTCACGGGGTTGAGGGCCCGGTCGGCGCCGAGGGTGGCAACCACCCACCCATGCCCGCCGGTGTTGAGCGAAGCGCGGGCCAGGCCGTCGTCATCGGTGGTAAGCGTCGCGCCCCGGCCCTCCAACTGGATTGTCACACCGGCCAGTGGATCGCCGGAGCGCAGGTCAGTGGTCCACACCACCACATCGCGGTAGTCGGTGATCATGTCGATACCGATGTCGGTGTCTTGCACCCAAGCCATCGTCGAATAGACGGCCTCGGTCTCGGCAGGCCGGCCGACCCCGTCGACGATCATGACCACATGGCCGTGCTCACCGTTGAGGGCACTGGAGAGATCTATGGGAACCTCTGTGAGGGCGTCGTGGTCGATGCCCGTGTCGACGATCTCGTCGATTGCCAGAGGCCACGGCGCATCGTCCACTCTCCTGATCCGGCTCCGTCGCCAGTGAGACACGAAGTCCAGGTACGAGCCGTAGTCACTCGGCTCCACCGCATAGAGGCGAACACGAAGCTGCTCCCACTGGCGCACCATGACAGGAATCGTCTGCTGCACACCGAGCGGATCGACGGTGGCGATTCGCCCGCCCGCGAAGCTGAGATAGGGGACGGCTTCGTTGATTCTGAACTCGACCGTCTGGGGCTCTCCCAGCCTCTGACCGAACACGTCGCCCAGCGCGGCGGGGATCACCACTTCATAGACGGTGCCGCCGGTGGTGGGCCCGGCGATGGTCATGCTGCGGCCGTACACCGAGACGGTGGCGCCGGGGAGCGCCGGCGTTATGGAGACGTCGGCCGCGTCGAGCGTCTCAGCATCCAGTGTGTTGTTGAACCAGACGTCGAGCGCACGCCCCGGCCGGCACCCTTGATACGAGCAGCTGGTGTCCTCCACCCGCAGCGGCGCGTACGTACGGGCCTCCACAACAGACGAGTTGCTGCTGGTGTTCGGGCCCTCGGCCGACGGCACATGAGGGCCGACCTCGATCCTGATGGGTGAGTCGGGCTCGAGCGGCTCCACCGGGCGGAAAGCGACCCAGGTGTCATCGAGTGCATACCCGAGCAGGGAACTTAGGTACTCATCGCCTTCGATCTCGGCCGCAGTGGCGAGACGGATCCCACGCTGATAGCCGCCGGCGAAGAACGTGATGGCCTCTAGCGCGGCAGCAGGCTGGACCCGCTGGTCGAAGGCGACGAGGAAGACCGGTTGGAGATCGAGCGAGTCGTACTGGGGAACGAGCCACACCATGTTGGGCGCGGGGGTCTCGAACTCGAAGCGGACGGCCTCGGCCAGCTCGCCGCCGGACTGCGACGTCGTCCCCGCGGGGACTTCGACCACGTAGGAGGTCGCCATCGGCAAACGGTCGAACACCTCCGGGTCGTGCTCGAAGCGGAGTGTGCGGGTGCCGATCCACTGCCAGCGCCCCGGCAACGACGGCGTGATCGTTGCCGGAACGTCGAGTTCGTCAAGCTGGCCGATGGTGGCCAGCGGCACCATCGGCTGGTTGAAGGTGATGCTGACGAAGGGAGCGATCCCCACATCACCCTCGGGCTGCACCCGCAGCACCGTCAGGGGTCCGGGATCGACATCCGGTGCGTCGAGGACCGGTCCGGCCGGGAACGGACGATCAATGGTCTCGCCGGTGCGGGGCGGCGGCAGCGACTCGGGCGGGCGATTGAAGTCGACTGCGTCGCTCTCGTCGGCGTAGTCCCATGACGGCAGCCGGTCGGTCACCGCGCGGATTTCCGCAGCATCGAGCGGACGGCCCTCTACTCGGCTCACGGCCGGCGAACTCAGACCACCGATCGCATCGCCCTCGCTCAGGCGGACGGTCAACAATGTGCCCCGTTCCAAACCGCCCAAGCCCTGGGCCGAGGCTACGGGACCAAGCGTGGGAGCAAGAGTGGGAGCGTTGCCGGACGGATCGCTGTCGCCGTCGACGCCGGGAGCAGATCTGGGAGCGCGGCCGGACCGGTCGCCCGCTCCCTCGTCAACGTCACGGTCGCCTGAGCAAGCGCTAGCCAGCAACGCAACAACGATCCCGACGATCAGGCAACGCCTCATGTGCTCCGGCATGGGATTGGCAGCCCTCCTAGTGCAGTCCGAAGGTTATGACGACGCAAGGCACGAATCAGTTCCCAGGCCAACATCTGGGCGAAGGGCTACGAGGCGATGTCGATTCCCTTCGCTGCGGGCCCGATACGCCAACGACAACTTATCTGTGGCTTACCGGTGGCCTGGGGCCATGTAGAACCAGAACGGGAACGGGGCGCCCTGATCGCGGATCGCAGCCCGGGCCGCCTGCATGGTCTTGCCCGCTTCGGTCTGGTCGTAGAACCAGGCCTCCACCGACCGGGCTCCCGGCGCGGGGCCGGTAGCGAGCTGCAGAGCCGCCTCGGTGTAGTAGGCACGGATGTCGTGGCAGACCGCGACGGTGATCTTGCCCGGAAGCGGCGTCTCCTTCCACGACGCGCCCTGCGACCACTGATGGAGAACCCCCAGCGCGTCGGTCACTTGATCGGCCCCGATGGCCCGTCCCACCGCGGTGACCCGCCGGGCCTCCAACGACCGCTCGTAGGCCGCTCTCAGCCCCTGAGCCTCGTCGACGGCGGCAGGAAGGGTGGGATCGAAGCGAGGAGGGATCGCGCAAGCCAGAGGAGTCTCGTCGGACTCGATCACCAACGGGTACGTGTCCAGCACGGTCTCGGAGGCGTCGAGGAGCGCCAGGGCGCGGCCGAGGACATCGCGCTGCAGGGCCACGTCGTCGGGCCGACCCAGCGGCCGGCCGAGGGGAAACTCGCAGTAGAGCGCCCTCGGGGGCGCCATCCGCTCGGCGACCTCTCTCATGGAGGCCAGCACGACCGTCGTCAGCCCCGCAGCCTCGAAGACGTGGGCGAGCGTACACACGGTACGCGTGCACTCGGGTCAAACCGGGGTGAGCACCACCACGTCGACGCCGTCGGCGAGCAGCTCGGCGGCGCAGGCCGGGCCGGTGTCGAGACGGACCTCGCTGACAGTCTCGGGCTGGTTGCCCGCGAAGGCGAAGTGCCGCGGCGCGACGTCGCCGATGACGCCCTCGGCCGCGAGCTCCTCCAGCCGGTCGATCGGGTACACCACGTTGAGGTCGAGCTGGAAGCCGCTGTGGTCGAAGTTGGGGCTCCAATGCCCCAGCACGAGGTCCCGATCGGCGCGGTCCAGGGCCCGGAAGCCGGTGTCGGCGGGAGCGAACCGGTCCTGGTCGGGACGGTGCAGCGCCGCCGAGGTCACGATGGCCACACGAGCCTCCGAAAGCGCCGTGCCCAAGGGCGTGAACGCCGGCGAGTCAAACTCGGGTACCGGCTGCTGGGCGCTATAGGCCCGCATCGCCGCATCCCCACCGGTCATGGCGTGCAGCTCCGGTGGGTCCACATCGGCGCGATCCTATTGTGGTGCGCCTCAAACCAACGCTTCTCTGGCTTCGGGCGAGGAGGATCCGGTCATGGACTTCGAGGTTGACCGTCGAGACTTTCGCCGCACGCGCATCGTTGCGGGCCGCGGCACCAGCTTGAGCCCGGGCCAGATCCGGCTGGCTGTCGAGCGGTTCGCGTTGACCACCAACAACGTGACCTACGCAGTCGTCGGCGACATGCTCGACTACTGGGGCTTCTTCCCCACCGAGGCGCCGTGGGGGCGGCTCCCGGCTATGGGGCTCGGGGCGGTGGTCGAATCGGCCCACCCCGACATCGCGGCCGGGGGCCGGTGCTTCGGCTTCTACCCGATGTCGTCGGACGTGGTGATCACCGCTGAGCCGCTCGCCAGCACGGCCGCGGCCCATCCCGAGAGGGCTCGGTCAACGGACGCAGTCGCCTTCCGCGACGTCGGGCCCCATCGCGCTCAGCACGCCGCGACCTACACCGACTTCCGCGACGTCGCCGCCGACGCGATGTTCAACCCGAACAAGGCTGACGAGTACCTCCTTCTGTGGGGCATGTTCATGACCTCGTTCCTTGTCGACGACTATCTCGCCGACGCCGACGCCGAGGGCGGGGTGTTCCGCGGTGCCGGCCAGACCCTGGTCACCAGCGCATCCTCGAAGACTTCGATCTGCTTGGCCGCATGCCTGGCCCGCCGTGAGGGCCACCACAGCATCGGTCTGACCTCACCGCGCAACCGGGCCTTCGTCAAAGGACTCGGCCTGTACGACGAGGTGATCAGCTACGACGAGATCGACCGGACCGACGCCAGCGTCGCCTCGGGCCTTGTCGACATGGCCGGCAGCGGCCCGGTGCGGTCGGCGATCCACACGCACTTCGCTGACAACCTGAAGTTCTCCATCGCTGTCGGCGCCACCCACTGGGAGGAAATGGGCGGCGACAGCGACCTCCCCGGGCCCCGACCCGAGTTCTTCTTCGCGCCCGGGCAGAGCGCCAAGCGCG